>JAVBSE010000063.1:0-6975 GCA_031547315.1 Opitutales bacterium | reverse complement strand
AAGTTCAAACAAAAGAAATTCCTCAAAGAGTTTTCTTTGTTAAAAAGGCAGTGTACACTCCTCCGCCTCCTCCTGTGCAAGCAGGCACCGGCGCACCAAAAATTGGAGAAGCGCCTGTTGACGAAGTAACGCAAAAAGCTTTGGAAACAGAAGCTAAAAAAGAAACAAAGCCTGAAACAAAATAGGCATTAAATTTAAAAAACAAAAAACTGAAAGTGCAAAACTTTCAGTTTTTTTTGTGAGCAAATTTACAAGATAAAACTTACCGCACTTTGTCTTTTAAGCGGCCGCAAAGAAAGATAACAAGCACATTTATATCTGCGGGCGACACTCCGGAAATTCTTGAAGCCTGCCCCACTGTTGTTGGCTTAAAACGATTTAGCTTTTGCACAGCCTCTATACGCAGTCCCTTAATTTTAGAAAAATCTAAGTCCGCAGGAATATCTGTGTCTTCAATTTTTTCCATCTTAGAGATTTGACGCAAGTCTCTGTCAAGATAGCCTTTGTAGACAACTTTATACAAAATCTCATCTTTAGTTTCCCTGCTTAAGCGTTTAAAATCTTCAGGCAAAGAATCTTCATAGCCCTCTATCATGCGCTTTAAATTTGCGCCATGCTTTGAATTTTCCAAAGACTCTACCCACTGCGCCACATTTGCTATTTTTTCTTCTATTTTCTTTAACCTTAGTTCGCTTAAAAGACCATAATTTTTTGCATACGCATAAAGCCTAAGCTCTGCACTTGTATGGTTTAAAAGCAGGCGATACTCAGCCCTGCTTGTAAACATTCTGTAAGGCTCTGACGTACCTTTGGTAATAAGATCGTCTATAAGTACGCCTATATAGCTTTCGTGGCGCTTTAGAATTAGCTGCTGCTTGCCAAGCACTTTACTTGCCGCGTTTATGCCCGCCACAAGCCCCTGCCCTGCAGCTTCTTCATAGCCGCTAGTGCCGTTTATCTGCCCTGCGCAAAATAACCCATTAAGAATTCTGGATTCCAACGTTGCAAAGAGCTGCGTAGGCGGCGCATAGTCATACTCTACCGCATAGGCAGGCCTGCTTACTTTAACATTTTCAAGCCCCGGAATAGTTTTTAAAATTTCAAGCTGAACATCAAGCGGCATAGAAGTTGAAAGCCCGTTGATATACCACTCATCTGTGTATCTGCCTTCAGGCTCTAAAAAGAGCCTATGCCCTTCTTTATCTGCAAAGCGCACAACTTTATCTTCAATGCTTGGGCAATACCTTGGGCCCACACCTTCAATTTTGCCGCCATACATTGCAGAACGCTTTAAATTTGCACGTATAACTTCTGCCGTTTTTTCATTTGTATGGGTTTCATAGCAAAACATTTGGTTTTCGCCAAAGCCCTCAAAGCCGCCCCAATTTTTAGAATGTTCCACGTGGAACATTTCTTCACCTCTTGTATCATAAAAGGCAAAAAAAGAAGGAATTTTATCGCCGGCTTGCACTGCGCATTTTGCAAAGTCAATAGAGCCTGCCAATATGCGGGCAGGCGTTCCCGTTTTTAAACGCCCTATTTCAATACCCGCATTTTTAAGGCTTTGCGTTAAAGATTTTGCAGAAAAATCTCCCATTCTGCCGCCTTCAAAAGTGTTGTGCCCAACATGAAGAAGTCCGTTTAAAAACGTGCCTGTAGTAATAACTACAGTTTCACTAAAAAATGAAGAGCCAACAGAAGTTTCAACGCCAAGCACCTTGCCATTTTCAAAAATTAAGCCCAAAACTTCAGCCTGAAAAACATCTAAGTTTTCTTGACGCTCCAAAACAGACTTCATTCTAAACTGATAGGCTTTTTTATCGCACTGAATTCTAGGTGCCTGCACGGCAGGTCCCTTTGAAGCATTTAAAACTTTATACTGAATGCCCGTAGCATCGGCATTTATTGCCATCTCGCCGCCAAGAGCGTCAATCTCTCTAACAATGTGTCCTTTGGCAAGCCCGCCAATTGCGGGGTTGCAACTCATCTGCGCAACAGTGTCTAAATTGCCGGATAAGAGCAAGGTAGAAACACCCATTCTTGCCGCCGCAAGCGCAGCCTCCGCGCCGGCATGCCCGCCGCCGCAAACTATAACCCCATAAGTTTCGCCTTTGCCAAGTTTCAACATAAGGCTTTAAATTTTACAGAAGCTAAAAAGCTTTCAAGCTAAAAAATTTTTAAGGGCAAAAATCAGAAATTGCTTTTATTAAATTTAAGATAAAAAATTACTTAATTTCAGTTCTTAAAAAAAACAAAAATAGGGCAGAGCAAATCCAAAAATTTACAAAGGAATGTTTTGCGATAGCAAAATTACCCAAAGACAATTTACCCGTAAAAAATTTAATTTCCACCCTCTTAGGCAAAATATCATTCGTTTGAGATTTTGTTTTTATTAGATTTACAACAAAGACTCAAGATCGCCATTAAAAATCAAAACTAGAGGCATTTAAAGAGTTTTTACAGAAAAATCAGTAGTCTAAATGCAAAAAAAGTAGGGCAAACCCGACTAGCAAAAAGTGCCGCAAATTTATTGCGACACTTAAATTAAAAAGCAAATTATTCAACAAAAACTAAAATAATAAATTTTTGCTATTATCTTCATGAATAGGAATGCTTACAAAATAATTTTCTCCGTTTTCAGCACTCACAGAAAATATTTGCATATTTCCATCAGGCAATTCTGCCGCAAAATAGAAAGTAGAGAAAACAGAACCTTCATAGTAAAGCTTCCCAAACTTCATATTCTTTAAAATTTCTTGAGTTTTTTGAGTTTTCAGAGCGCTTGCAAATTTGCCGGCGTTTTCTCTGTTCTTAAAAATCATCAATGTAGGGATTTTGTTAAAATCACCTTTTTTGCACGCAGCTTTAAAAGATGTATACGCCTTCATGGGCGGAGTAGCAGGTTTTTCTGCATCATTAAAAACATAAGTAATATTACTTAAGTTAAATTCAGGATACTCAGCATACGCTCCCGACAAATTTTCATATTTCCCAGAATTGCATGCAGACAAGGCAAAAGCAAGCGCCACGCCTTGAATAAGAAACAATTTGTTTAGAGTTTTCATATTAGCCACCTTATGATTATTCTAAAATTTGTCAATCCCATAAAAAGAAGGGAAAATCAAGAAGCTTCAAAACAATGTTCCACGTGGAACATCAAAGCAGGGTAGGGGTACTTAAAAAAAACAAAAAAGGGCCCGCCAATTTCTTAGCAAACCCTTTAAATTAAAACATTTTGAAAACCTAATTTACAAAACTAGTCTCTTTTAATGTGCGCATAATCTAACTGGCTGCCATGGTCAGTAGAAAATGGGCGAAGCGGCATTCCAAACTTATTTTCAACAGACAAAATAGGGTTCATTGCCCAGCCATAGCGCACAGCTTCGGGCTTTTGAATTTCCGCATTTGAAACTACAAGCTTGCCATCTTTAATTTCTACATCAGCCCACAGCCACTTGTTATTGCCATCACCCCTTATTGCAAAGCCTCCAAAACTTTCTGCATTTTGCATTTTGCGAAGGCCTGTTCCAAATTCAACATCAATAATCATCTTATTGCCTTCAACCTTACTAGATTTATAAAAAGGCGCCGTAACTTCATTTTTTGGCAAGACTTTATAAACATCTGCAAGGGCAAGCCTTGCCATTCTGTCTCCAAGAATATCTTTATGCGGCGGGTGAATATCGCCCACAGGTTCAGGGGAAGCGTCTTGATCCGCATTAGCGCCCACGCCAGTGTAGGGCAGGGTTAAAACTTCTGCCTGAGCCTCTCTTATAGCACCCCAGCTATACATCTGAACAGGCTGATTTTGCTTATTTTGGAAAGCAGCCAGCTCTGCATAACAGAAGTAAAAATCTGTCTTAAAATGTTTGCGCCAAGATGTAACTAAAAGCTTCATTAGTTTGCCGTATTCGTCTGGCTCTCCGGCATTAGATTCGCCCTGATACCACAAAACACCTTTAGGAGAAAGCGGGGCAATGCCACTTACCATCGCATTATAAATTGCGCTTGGGGCAGTATTATTTAGCTCATCATAAGGCTGCATAGGGCGTGTTGCGCCATTTTTATTTTGCAGATTTCTAGTAGGGTTTGCCTCATACCACTGGGCGCAAAGTTCATTGTAATTTGCCTTAATTTTGGCAAAGGCTTCAAGTTTTTTAACGTGTCTTTCCCAAATGTTTTTACAATCTGCAGATTTCAAAAATGCTTCTTTAGAAATCCAAGGCTCAACCCTTGTGCCGCCCCAAGAAGTATTTATCATACCCATAGGAGTGTCTAATTTTTTGCCAACTCCATATGCAAAAAAGAAGCAAA
Source organism: Opitutales bacterium (assembly GCA_031547315.1). GTDB lineage: Bacteria > Verrucomicrobiota > Verrucomicrobiia > Opitutales > Intestinicryptomonadaceae > Intestinicryptomonas. The sequence continues at coordinate 2,661 of JAVBSE010000063.1, read as the reverse complement.
CACAGCTTGCATTGTTGATATTTTCAGGCTTTACAACTTCCCAATAACCTTGCACCTCAGAAATAGGAATAGCCAAAGTTTGGTTGGGCACTCTAAACATTCTGATATCGCCCTCAAGCTCTTTTGCTAAGCCTCTAACCTTATTACGATAATCTTCTTTAATTGAGCCTGCGCCAAAATTCCAAGCCATATTAGACTGCCCAGAGCCTATCCAAAGCTCACCCATAACAGCATTTTTTACTTCAGCCTTTTCAGAGCCATTTGAGACAGTCATTTCAAGAACTGTGCGTTTTGGCATTGCAGGCAAACTTGTTTCCCACTTGCCTTTTGCGTCGGCCTTTAGAGAAACTGTTTTTTCTAAAACCTTGCCATCTTTAGACCTTGCTTTCCAAGAAAAGTCAAAAGACGCATTTGGCTCTGCAACACCTGCAATTGCGTTGGGCCTATCGGCCTGAAGCACCATGTTGTCGCCATAAATGTTTTTAAATCTTAGCTCAGCAGCACTTAATGCAAGTGCAAATAGCAAAGCTCCTCCCGCTAGTAGTATTTTTTTCATCATAAGTTAAGACGTATAAAAACTTTCCCTAAGTCCTGCAAGCCTTTTTAATTTTATAGTATTTCTTTTAATATTGGCACATAAATACAAAAAAAAAGAGGAAGTCTTAAGCTTCCCCTTTTTTGAAAATCAAATTTGCTTATTTATTGTTTATCTTCCGGCTGGGCAGGTTTTGTGAATCTGTTTAAAAGACCCTTGCCCATTTCAGTATTTGCAAGGCTTTCCAACATCTTGCCAACTTGAAAGCCGCCCTTTGAAGTAAAGGCATTTCCCACACTTGTAATGCCCTCAGAAACATCGCTGCCTTGCACCATAATTTTGATGTCTGCATTGCCCAAATTTTTAGCTTGCTCAACACCAACGTCGCGCATTGCTTCAACCTGCTTAATGCCAATTAGGTAAGACTGATAGTCTTTATTTTCGCCAACTTTTTCGGCAAGCGTAACCTGCGCTGTAACAGAAGCTAACTGCAACTGCTTTTCTGCTTCGGCCTTTGCGTCGCCTTCAACTTTAATACCTTCAGCCTGCTTCTTTTTTGCATCTAACTGAGCCTCTGCAGTAACCTTAATGACCTCTGCCTGGCGCTTGCGCTGCTCAAGATCTGCCTCTGCATTAAGAATAGTAACACCTTTGTCTCTTTCGGCATTAACTAACTGAGCATTTTTTTCAATTTCTGCGGCACGCACTTCGCTGACCTGCTTAACTTCCATCTCTTTAACTCTTGTGACTCTGGCTTCGTCGTTAATTTCCTGCTGAGTACGTTCTTGCATGATGCCGACAGTTCTTGCTACCTCTGCCTTGCGCTTTCCGATAGACTCTTCAGCCTCTTGTTTTTTAAGCTCAACCTCTCTTTGCGCTACAATTTCGGCCTCTTGTGCTTTTTGCTTATTAAGGGCAACTTCTATGCGAGACTGCTTCTCAATATCAGACTTTTTCTTAGCCATAATATTGTTGATAACGTTGCTGTCTTTTGTGTCTCTAATGTCCATAAGCTCAATATTTTTAACAGGAATAATACCCCATTCTTTGAGCTGAACTTCAACAGCGTCAGTAAATTTTTTGCCATAAATAGAACGCTCCGACATAATTTCTTCAAGGGGCGCATTAGCCAAAATAGAGCGCACAGCGCCCTGCACAATGCCCTTTAAATGCTGCAAAAGCTGCTCAAAAGACGAGACTTTATTTGCAGCTTCATTAGTATTTGCAATACGGAAAAACGCCTTAATATCTAAGATAAAAGGGAGCCTGTCTTTGTCATACGCTTCATAATTTTCCAAGTCTAAGTCAAAGTTAGACACAGGCAATTCACGCTTAGAAATACCTAAAACAGGCAGCCAAGAGGGCCACTCATAATAAACGTTGCCGGCCTCCTGATCTTTGCCATAAGAAATTGTTTTGCGAGCACGCTGAATAATGTGCACCATGTTAGTAGGCACAACGCGCCTTAAATTGACAATCCAATACACAAGTATCAGAATTATGAGCGCAGGAATAATCAAAAATATCTGTGGTCCCATTATATTTTCTTTCTTTAATTAAGTTTTAATAAGCTAAATTTTCTATGCGCAAAAAACTATTAAAAATCTTTTAAATTGTAAAGTTCAAAAAAGAATTTTAAGAGACAAATTCGCCATATAAGCAGATTTCACACTATTTTTAATTATATCTATTTTCTTGACAGATAAATAATATTTTAATTTAATATTAACTACTAAAGGGACTGTATGAAGAAGGCTTTTGTGGATTTTAAAAGTTTCGTGTTTGCTGCATTTTTTGGGCTTTCGCTCTTTTTTTTATACGCAGAAGAAAGTACCAATAACACTCAAAGTTCAGCTTCGTTTGATTCCTCTTTACAAAATGCTTCTTTAAATAAAAAAGCAAATCCCTCAAAACTTCTTTTAGACAACAATATTCTTTATCAGTTAAATGAATCTGACATAGCTAACTTCCCTCTGCCATCGGCTGCTTTTGCAGAAAATCATCCTGAAGCCTACGCAAGTTTTTTAGAATACAGGCAAAGGCGCATACTAATTATGCAGGCTGAAAATTTCGCAATATTAAATTCAGCAGACGGCAAAATTTCAAATCGCTTAGTTGTGTCATAT
>JAVBSE010000054.1:0-5363 GCA_031547315.1 Opitutales bacterium | reverse complement strand
AAATTTGAAAAACTCTGTCAAACAAAAAGCCTTAATATGCTCTTATTTGCGATCAAAGAATTTTTTAAAGAACAAAATTTGGTAATCCACAGAGTTTTTCCAGTATTCTCCGTTATGCGCACCTGGGCGAGTAATGTAGTCATGCTGAATTTTATTTTCTAAAAGTTTTTTGTGGAAGGCCTCGTTTACCTGATAGAAAAAGTCCTCAGTGCCGCAGTCTATTATCATGGCAAGCTTTGCCGCTTTTATTTTTTCTATGTTATCTATGAGCGTGTATTTGCTCCAGACTTCTTTATTGTTTTCAAAGTCTCCCAAATTTTCAGCCATTTTCCAGTTTTTAGGAAAGGGTTTAATATCGACTCCGCCAGACTGAGAGCCGCAAGCGCCAAAAACTTCCGGATGATTCATCGCAAGCCAAATTGCGCCATGTCCGCCCATACTTAAGCCTGTAATCGCCCTGCCTTTTGCAGAGGCCTTTGTTTTGTAATTTTTATCTACAAATGCGACAAGCTCTTTTGCCACGTAAGTTTCGTACTTAAATTCAGGTTTAGCGGGGCAGTCCCAATACCAGCTTGTAGAGCCATCCGGCATTACAAAAATTAGCTGCAATTTATTTGCGACTTCTGTTAGGTCAGGGCGCATATCTATCCACATATTCTGATTGCCGCCAAAACCGTGCAAAAGGTATATCACAGGAAATTTTGCATCTGAAGCCTCGTAAGAATCGGGAAGAACTATCACATTTTGAATGTCTTTGTTCATAGAATCAGACTTAAGCGCAAAACGCTCTGGCGCACGTGCAAATAAAGAGGCCGCAAGGCAAATTGAAAGTGAAAGCAGTAAGATTTTTTTCAAGTTTTTCATCAGCAAAAGATAACATTTTTTTAAAAATTTCTTCAAGAAAATTTATTTTATTTCGATAAACTGCTTGACATTTTTGCTAAATAAAAATTTTTTAATACCAATGAAAAATTCAGAAAGTCTAAATTATTTTGGCACGAAAGGGGCAAATTTAAGCCTTTCTGATTCTTCGACCGCAAATGCGCAGTACGCTTACTTTTACTTTAGCTTCTTTTGGAACCAAAAAGTTTAGCGTTTGGCGCATATTCTAATTTAACAACAATACAAAGAAGAATTACCCGAACGCAAAAAAGCTTTCGGGTTTTTTATTATATAGATAAGGAAAGAAAAATGAGTACAACAAGCAATCTACTGGGCGACCTTCAGCCTGCGGGACGCCCGCAGCTTAAAGTCTTAGACTGCACAATCAGAGACGGGGGCCTTATGAACTCTAGTCGCTTCACAGACGCACAGGTAAGAGCAGTTTACGACTGCTGCGGCGATGCGAAAATCGACTACATGGAAATAGGCTTTAAAAACGACAAAAAGATTTTCTCTCCTGAAAAATATGGCGACTGGAGATTCTGCGATGAAGAAGCCATCAAGCGCATAGTTGGCGACAACAAAAGAGACGTTAAAATTTCTGTAATGGCCGACACTGGCAAGTGCGACTACAAAAACGACATAGTTAAACGTGAAAGCAGCCTTGTCGATATGGTCAGAGTTGCCTGCTACAGCCACCAAATTGAAGACGCTCTTGAAATAGTAAAAGATGCAAAAGACAAGGGCTATGAAAGCACGCTCAACCTTATGGCAATCTGCACAATGAAAGAAAGCGAACTTAGCAGAGACCTAGAAAAATTAGCAAAGTCTGAAGCAGACATTATCTACTTGATGGACTCTTTTGGCTCTCTTGATTGCGAAACAGTGCGCTACTTAAGCACAAAATATCAAATGGCCTTTGAATCAACAGGCAAAAAAATCGGCTTCCACGCACACAATAATTTGCAAATGGCATTCGCAAAAACAATTGAAGCTGTAAATAGCGGAATAGACTACGCAGACGTTACCCTTGGCGGTCTTGGTAGAGGCGCAGGCAACTGTCATACAGAACTTCTTTTGGGCTTTTTAGGCGACAGAAACTTGCGTCCTGTTCTAAAATGCGTGCAAGATGTAATAGAGCCTATGCGTGCAAAACTTGGCTGGGGCTTTAACTTGGCATACATGCTTTCAGGGCTTAAAAATCAGCATCCCAAAGAAGCTATGGCTTTTTCTGAAGCAGAAATTCAAGGGGATATAGGCGAGTTTTACGACAAATACTTTTTATAAATAGCTGAAATGGGGCGTGATGCTCCGTTATGAGAAAAAGCCTACACTAGTCACGTACGTTTGTACGCTCTCAGCGCAGACTTTTTTCATATACTCGCCTGACACTCCATTTGAGCTATTTTTTTTAGGGAAAAATGGGGCGTGATGCTCCGTTATGAGAAAAAGTCTACACTAGTCACGTACGCTTGTACGCTCCTAGCGCAGGCTTTTTTCATATACTCGCCTGACACCCCATTTGAGCTATTTCGTATGAAATTACTTTAATAGCTTCTTATTGCAAAAGGTACACGAAAATCATCTAAAGCTTATACGCTTTTTAGGCAAAAAATGTGTGTTCTAAGAGGATTTTAAGTCCTATTCCAATTAATATAAGCCCGCCTGCAATTTCAATTTTGCCCTCAGCCCAGCCTCCTATTTTAGAGCCTAATTTTGCGCCAATAAGAGAGATTGCAAATGTTATAAGCCCAATAATTACTGCGGGTTCAAAAATTTCTTGTTCAAGGCAACCAATGCTTACGCCAACAGCAAGCGCATCTATGCTTGTTGCAATAGAAAGGGTAAAGAGCACGTAGATGTTTGTGGGGTCGCCATAGACTTTTTTTTCTGTTTCGCAGTGGCGGCATTTGATGGACTCGTGTATCATTTTAAAGCCAATAAAAAATAGCAGTATAAAAGAAATACAGTGATCATAATATTCAAAATATCCGCTTGCTGCTGAGCCTAATTTCCAGCCTATTAGAGGCATTAGCGCTTGAAAAAAACCAAAAAACGCCGCAATTGTTAAGATGTTTTTCAGTTTTAGCTTGTCTGATGCTGCAGCCATGCAGACAGATACTGCAAAGGAATCCATTGCAAGGGCAATACCAAGTAAAATTATTTCTATGATAGGCATATTTTGTCCAGTTTGGATTTTTTTTATTCTTAGGCAATTAGAAATTTATTCTTTAAAAATTTCTAAAATATTTGACTTTTTTTTGCTTCTAAACTGAAATCTAATCTGCGCCTAAATTATCTTTTGGGCGTTTGTTTATGCTTAGATACGCAGCTCCAGTTATGATGCTTTTGGTCGCAAATATTTTTATGACATTTGCGTGGTATGGTCATCTAAAATTTAAGGCGTCGCCAATTTGGGTGGTAGTAATTATTAGCTGGTTTATTGCATTTTTTGAGTATTGCATTCAAGTGCCTGCAAACAGAATAGGGCATAGTGTTTACAACTTGGCAGAGCTTAAAACTATACAAGAGGCCATAACGCTTTTTGTGTTTATCTTCTTTAGCATATTGTATTTTAAAGAAGAAATTAAGTGGAATTACATTGCAGGTTTTGCCTTGATGATTGCGGCGGTCTTTTTAGTTTTTTATAAGAAATAATTTAATGAATACAAATCACATAATTCAAACAGCTTCTGCTGTTAATATAAATGTAAAGCAGGTTGAAGAAACTGCAAAACTTTTGGCAGAAGGCGCAACAGTGCCCTTTATTGCAAGATACAGAAAAGAGGCAACAGGCTCTCTTGATGAAGTTCAGATTGCCGCAATCAGAGACGAATTAGAGCGTCTTAATTTGCTGGATGCACGCAGAGATTCTATTAAAGACTCTTTAAAAGAACGTAACTTGCTTACGCCAGAGCTAGAGAAATCTATTGACGGCGCAGAAACTATGGCTCGCTTGGAAGACATCTATCAGCCATTTAAACCAAAGCGCAGAACAAGGGCTATGATTGCAAAAGAACGTGGTTTAGATGCCCTTGCAGATTTTATTTTAGAAAATCAAAACGCAGGTGTTTCAGAAAAAGCTGCAGAATTTGTAAATGCTGAAAAAGAAGTGCCTGATGCAGACTCGGCACTTGCAGGCGCAAGAGACATCATTGCAGAAAAAATTTCTGACGACGCAGACGCACGCTCTGAAATGCGCGCCTACTTTGAGCGTGAAGCTGTAATGAGTTCCAAAGTTCTTTTTGGCAAAGAAACTGAAGGCGCAAAATACAGAGACTATTTTGACATTTCTGAAAAAGCGGCAAATGCGCCTTCGCATCGCATACTTGCAATCAGGCGTGGAGAGGCTGAGGGCTTTTTGCTGATGAGAGTTATTCCTGAAGAGCTTGCTGCAATTTCTTTGCTTAAAAATCGCTTTGTAAAAGGCAGCGGCGAATGCGCAAAACAGGTAGAGCTTGCTGCTGAAGATTCTTATAAACGTCTGCTTGCTCCAAGCACAGAAACTCATATGCGTCTTGAGCTTAAAAAGAGGGCGGACGAAGAAGCTGTTAAAATTTTTGCAAGTAATCTGCGCGAGCTTTTAATGGCAGCGCCTTTGGGGCAAAAAAATATGCTGGGCATAGACCCAGGTTTTAGAACAGGCTGCAAAGTGGTTTGCTTAGACAGGCAAGGCGCACTGCTTTTTAATGATGTAATTTATCCTGAACAAGGCGCACTTAAAAGGCAAGAAGCAGGCAATACTGTTATCAAACTTTGCCATCAATTTAAGATAGAAGCTATTGCAATTGGCAATGGCACTGCTTCAAGAGAGACTGAAAGTTTTATCAACTCGCTTGGGCTTCCAAAATCTATACCTGTTGTTATGGTAAACGAAAGCGGGGCCTCAATTTATTCTGCCAGCGAAGTAGCGCGCGAGGAATTTCCTACGCAAGACATCACTGTAAGAGGCGCAGTTTCAATTGGCCGCAGATTGATGGACCCGCTTGCAGAGCTTGTGAAGATTGACCCGCAGTCTATAGGCGTAGGGCAGTACCAGCATGACGTAAACCAAACTATGCTCAAACGCTCGCTTGACGACGTTGTGATAAGCTGCGTAAACAGCGTTGGCGTTGAAGTTAATACTGCAAGCAAACAGCTTCTTTCTTACGTATCCGGCTTAAATGCAACTGTTGCAGGCAATATTATTGCGCACAGAAATGAAGCAGGCGCATTTAAATCCAGAAAAGATTTGATGAAAGTTAAGGGGCTTGGCGCAAAAACTTTTGAACAGGCGGCAGGCTTTTTAAGAATCAGAGCAGGCGAAAATCCGCTTGATGAAAGCGCAGTTCATCCTGAACGCTATAAGCTTGTAGAAAAAATGGCAACAGACCTTAACGCAACAGTAGAGTCGCTTTTGAAAACTCCTGAACTGCGTTCAAAAATTAAGCTTGAAAATTACGTTTCAGAAGATGTCGGCATGCCTACGCTAAAAGATATTT
>JAVBSE010000074.1:0-3309 GCA_031547315.1 Opitutales bacterium | reverse complement strand
ATTCAATAGCTGCTTCTTGGTCGCCATTACATTCAACCAAAGCTTTTTTACATTCCATCATGCCTGCGCTTGTAATTGCACGCAAGTCAGATACCATTTTAGCATTTATTTCTGCCATAATTGTAATTCCTAAATTTGTTTAATTATTCTGCTTTTGCTGCAGCTGCTTTCGCAGATGAGCGACGTGCAATACCATTTTGTACTGCTTCAACCAAAACTTCTGTGATTAGGCGAACGCTCTTAACTGCGTCGTCATTGCCAGGGATAGGGCAATCAACTGAAGTTGGGTCTGAATTTGTATCAACAAGCGCTACAACAGGAATACCCAATTTGCGGCATTCTGCAACTGCGATTTCTTCTGTCTTAACGTCAACAACAAACGCAACGCCAGGAAGCTTAGAAATGTCTTTAATGCCTTCAAAATTGCGATTCATACGGCTAACTTCGCGGCGGATAGCAGCAGCTTCTTTTGCATAAAGTTTATCCATTTCGCCATTAACTTCCATCTCAAGGAATTTGCGATACTTCTTAAGGCTTGTTAAGATAGTTTCAAAATTTGTGAATGTGCCGCCCAACCAGCGATTAACGCAATATGGCATATTGCACATAGTTGCTGCTTCACGCAAGATGTCTTGAGCTTGGCGTTTTGTACCTATAAACATAATATCTTTGCCAGAAGCAACAACGTCTTCAATAATTTGGCAAGCTTTCTCAAGCTGAGTGAATGTTTTTTCTAGGTCGATAATAGATACGCCAGCGCGGTGGTCGTATACAAATGGCTTAGAACGTGGGTTCCAGCGGCGTGTTTGGTGTCCGAAGTGTACTCCGGCGTCCATCAAGTCTTTTACTGTGATATTCATTTCAAGGCTCCGTATTCTTTTTGCAAAGAACCTAGGATAACTTTCTATTTTGTATTGTTATATTTTTTAAGCGGGCACTGTGCTCACTTATAAAACCTGTTATTACGCCCAAATTTCTTTCATATAGCAAGCACTTTTTTTGACTTTTTAAAGATAATCTGTTTGACAGCTTTTTATAAAGAGGAGCATATTCTAAGCTTTTACATAAATAGAAGAAAATTTTTTTCTTAAAATGCAATGAATACGCAGGCAAAAATTAATTTTTTAGGAGTGAATTTGGATGCAAATTTGTCTCACAGAATTGCTACAGCCGCATTTTTTGTGCTTTTTGGCATAAGCTTTTCTTGCTTTGCAAGCCGCATTGCAGACATCAAATTTGCGCTGAATCTTTCTGACGCAGAATTTGGAACAGTTTTGCTTTGTTCGTCTTTTGGGCAATTTTGCACTATGTTTTTTTCCAGCTATTTGATTGCCAAATTTGGAAGCAAAAATACGCTCACAGCAGGTGTGATTTTAAATGCCTTAGCTCTTTTATACATTGGCGTTGCGCCAAATGCTTGGCAGCTTAGGCTGGCGCTCTTTCTTTCTGGCGTTGGCGGAAATTTTTGCAATATTGCTATGAACGCCCAAGCTGTTGGCGTAGAAAAACTTTATGGCAGAAGCATAATGGGCTCTTTTCATGGCTTTTGGAGCGGGGCCGCCTGCATTGGGGGCGTAGCCAGCATTGGCATTGTTGCCCTAGGGTTTACGCCGATTCAGCATTTTTTTATTGCGACAATTTCTGCAATTTTGGCACTCACATTCATGCGTCCTTATCTTCTAAAAACTGACGTAAAACCTGAAGAAGACGAGCAGGAACTTGCAAATTCAAAAAAGAAAAAGCCTCCAAGATACACAAAATACATAGTACTTTTGGGCTTTATTGCTTTTTGCTGCATGGCAACAGAAGGCGCAATGTTCGACTGGAGCGTTGTCTATTTTAGAGATGTCTTAAATGCGCCAACAAATTTTTTGCGCTTTGGCTTTGTTGCATTTATGTCTATGATGGCTCTTGGCAGATTTTCTTCAGACAAACTTATCATGAAGTTTGGGATTATCGCTGTGTTAAAAGCAAGCGGAATTCTTATTGCAACAGGGCTTTTGCTTGCGGTGCTTATTCCTTCTATTCCTACAACAACTTTAGGTTTTGCATTTGTGGGTTTTGGCGTTTCAAGCATAGTTCCGCTTTGTTATAGCTTGGCAGGAAAGTCTCGCAGAATACCTGTGGGTAAGGCGCTTACGGGGGTTTCTAGCATAGGCTTTTTTGGCTTCTTTTTAGGGCCGCCTATTATAGGCTATATTTCAGAATTTTCCAGTTTGCGCTGGTCTTATTCTTTGATTGCGCTTGTGGGCTTAACAGTAACATTCCTTGCGCCAAGTTTAAAGGCTAGGGTAGATGAAGACAGCACTGCAGGCGCTAAAAAATAAGCTTAAAAAATACTCAATTTATTTTTAAGATATTTTACTTTTACAGAAATTTCTGCTTTGGCTTTTTCAATCTCGTTTGTGCGCAGTTGCAAATTTTCATTTGCCAATTTTGAAAGGTCTGAGAGTTCGTATAAAAAAATATTTTGAAAATTTCCTGCGCCCTTAAAAACATTTTGCGGCACAGCCAAATCTAGCAAAAATATTGGCTTTTGAGAGCGTTTTGCAGAAAGTTTTTGTGCGATGTTTTCTGTAATAATTTCAGGCGTATTAGAAATCGCAAACACAGCAACGTCAAAATTTTCAAGTTCATCCTCAAGCCTTTCAAAGCCTATTGCACTGCCTTTAATTTCAGAAGAAAGTGCGTGGGCGTTTTCCCAAGTTCTACTGATGACACTAATATTTTTTGCTCCCCTTGCATTGAAGGCAAGGGCTACAGATTTGCCAACTTCGCCAGAGCCTACAAGCAAGATTTTTAAGTCTGAAATATTATCGAAAATCCTAAAAGTTAAATCTGCCGCAACAGAGCCAATTGTGATATTTCCGGAACCTATAAGCGTGTTTGTTCTTATCCACTTTGCAGCCTGAATTGCTTTTTGTATGCTTCTGTTTAAAATTGCGCCAAGAGTTTTTTCTTTTAGCGCTTTTGCGTATGCCGCTTTAATTTGCCCTAAAATTTCGTTCTCGCCAAGCATTTGAGAATCAAGGCCCGAGGCCAGTTCAAACAAGTGCTGCAAGACAGCTTCGCCTTCTTTAAAATTCCCTTTTAAACGCACATCTTCCAAACTTTGTCCTGAGCCTTGCACTAAAATATCTTCTGCAATTTTTTTAAGATTTTCAGCCTTTCCAACAAGATAAATTTCAATTCTGTTGCAAGTGCTCAAAGAGAAAAATTCTTGAATTTCAGAACTGCTTAAATATTGCTTAACAGCAGCTTTAAGCAATTCTTCATGCGGGGCAAAGGCCGCAATTTCATTAAGAGTAC
>JAVBSE010000050.1:0-4197 GCA_031547315.1 Opitutales bacterium | reverse complement strand
GTGAATATAAATAGAAGAAGTATCAGTTCCATTGCGTTAATTATTTAAAGTTTATTTGAAGCGTTCATCACGAATTGAGCCATCTGCGCAAACTACGCAACCATTTAAAATTGGGTCAGACAAATCTATCTTAAAGCCCTCGTCCTTAACAGTAAAGTGCTCAATAAAATTGCGAACATTGGCGCTGAACATCTGGCTTGCGCTGCCGGAAACGTCTGATTCAAAATGAGGCGTTCCAATAATAGTTACGCCATTTTCTGTCTTAACAATTTCGCCATATTTTGAGCCTGCAACATTGCCGCCGCTTTCAACAGCTAAGTCTACAACTACGCTGCCAGACTTCATTGCAGCAATCATTTCAGATGTAATAATCTGCGGAGCTTTTCTGGCAAAAAGTTTTGCGGTAGTAATAATTACATCTGCCTGAGAGCAAACTTTTTCCATACCCTTGCGCTGCTTTTCAATCTGTTCAGGTGTAAGTTCTTTAGCGTAGCCTTGCTCTGTTTGGCCTGTTTCGCCCAAGTCGATTTTCACAAATTTTGCGCCCAAACTTTTTACCTGTTCTTCAACAACAGGACGTGTATCAAACGCCTCTACCCTTGCGCCCAAGCGCTTTGCAGTTGCAATAGCCTGCAAGCCCGCAACGCCAACGCCAACAATAAAAAACTTTAGCGGCGAGATTGTGCCTGCAGGTGTCATCATCATAGGCACAATTTTATTGATAGTTGTGGCAGCCTTTAAAACCGCATAATAACCTGCCAAATTTGCCTGAGAACTTAAGACGTCCATCTTTTGCGCAATAGTGCTTCTTGGAATCATCTCAAAAGACGCAGTAGTAACTTTGGCGTCAGCAAAAAGTTTAATGAGTTCCTTTTCATTAAAGGGGTCTAAGAGGCTTAAGTGAAAAGAACCTGCTTTTCTATTTTTAACAGAATCGCTTGAAGGCTTATTTACGCACACTACAAAATCTGCTTGATTTTCAAAAGATGCGTCAGTAATTTTAACGCCTTTTGCTTCGTAATCGGCATTTGCAAAGCCTGCTTTTTTGCCTGCATCGCTTTCTAGATACACTTCCCACCCAAGTGCGATAAGCTTTTCCGCATCTGACGGAATTAACGCAACTCTAGATTCAAAAGATGCTTTTTCTGTTGGAACAAATAAAGTTTTCATCTTAGGGAAATTGCATACACAAAATTTTCTTTCAAGTATTTTTTTGCATTTTACCAGATAAACTCAATTTTCATGTCAAAAATTACAAAAATGTAAGTTTTGTATCTATAAAAAATAAAAGGCTTTGAATAAAAAATTCAAAGCCCAAGAGAACTATTTAAAAAAATTAGTGCTGAGCGTTTTGTGCTATTTTTTTAATTTCGCCCAAACTTAACTTGCCTGTGGCAAGAGTAGGAATTTCACCCACTTTTACACAAATTTTAGGTATCCAAAGATTTGAAACGCCCTTAGCAGAAAGCTTTTTGCGCAGGTCTTGCATATCCACTTCAAGCGTAGTTATAAGCACTAGCTCTTCGCCTTTATCTGCATTGTCACGAGAAGATATTACTACTGTTTCAACATCGCTGTCACGCTGGTCTAAAATATCAACAATGGCTTCTTCAACAGACATATGAGGCACCATCTCTCCGCCAATTTTTGAAAAGCGTGAAACCCTACCCTTAATAAAAATATACCCGTCTTCATCTAGCATTGCAATGTCGCCTGTAAGAAGCCAGCCATCTTTAAATTTTTCTGCATTAAGCTCAGGCGCATCTAAGTAGCCTTGAAAAATATTTCCGCCCTTTAAGCATAAAATGCCAGAAGCCCCTATAGGCAAAAATTCACAAGTTTCAGGATGCATAATTGCCGCCTGCATGCCGGCAAAAAGCTGCCCCACAGAACCAGACCTTGTTCCGCCCTGATAGTCACGATATTCATTTTTAACACACCTATCAGGCAAATTTACGCTAACAACAGGCGAAGCCTCTGTAAGCCCATAGCCCACTTTGTATGCACAGTTAGGGAACTTTGCCTCCCACGCCTCTTTAAAGCCCTCAGGTGTTTTTTCTGCGCCTGCAATAACAATGTTTAAAGATTTTACCATTTCAGGGTCTCCCTTCTTAAGATAGGCACGCAAAAATGTTGGCGTACTTATCATAAGAGTGGATTTGCCCTTATGCATAGCTTCAAGATTTAGTTTTACTTCAAGAGGATTTGCAACAGTAACAACCTGATGCGGAAACACAGAAGTAAACCAAACTTGTATGCTTTGCCCAAAGCTGTGAAAAAGCGGCAAGTTTGCGTGCAAAATTTCTGTATCTGGAATGATGTCTGTATAATACATTTGCAGGCAGTTTGCCATTAGGTTGCGATGCGTGAGCACTGCCGCCTTAGGTTCGCCCTCACTGCCGCTTGTAAAGATGATAGACGCTTCTTTTTCGCCGCCTTGTGTAGGGATAGAAAAAAGTTTTATCAGTGCGCAGGCTGGCAAAAGTTTTATTGCTAAAATATTTTTTGCTATGCGTGGCTTTCCTATTTCTTTTAGAATTTTACTGATGTCGTAAAATTTTTCGGGCCAAGGGAAATCAGGAATTTTTTGGGCAACTTTTTCTCTTAATTTTTCTGCGCTGATAATAATATTTACGCCCGCCCTTTTGAGGCTGGCTTCTGCCGCAGTTCTGCCCATAGTAAAATTAACATTGACGCTGACTTTTGAAGCCATCTGAACTGCAATATTAACAGCAGCCCCCGCAATGCCCGAAGGCAACGCAATTCCTATGCGTTTTTCGTCTTTGAAATTTTTTTGTATGTAAGTTTTTAAGGCAAGCGCAAGAGCAAGAAAAGTTGCTCTGTTCATTTTCTGCTCTAAAGCAGAATCGTAAATATGGTGTTTGGATGCGTTTTTAGACAAGCCTCTTACAACTGCACTTGCCAAATTTTCATTTATGAGTGGGTGCGAGTTTAGCTTGTCAAAATTTACGTCTAATATCTTGCCGTCGATTATCTTCATTCATCGTCAAGTCTCTCATATTTAGAAAATTTCGTCAAATAGTTTTGTATAAAAAAGTGAGTTTTATTTTTTAAAAAACGCTTTACTTAATAAACTTGTATCTTAAGGTTTTAGTTGTGAGTAAAGATAGTCCATCAAAAGCAGTAAAAATTTTTACAATGTTTATATTGTCTGCAAGCATTTTTGCAGCCGCATCTTTAGCAATAGCAGTTTACGACGTCTTTCAAGAAAAACAAACCCTGCAATTAAGAGTCAGCGAACTTGATGCAGAATTTAAAAAACTTCAGGCAGACAATTTTTACAAAAAAGACTACTACAACAGACTCTTAAACGACGAACAATTTGCGCGCAGAATAATCAGAGAAACTCTTGGCTATTCCGGCGAAAGAGAAACCATATTTAAGTTTGATGAAAAAACATTCAGCGCAGTAAGAACTGAAAGCGCAAATGCCTCAACAAATTCTTCTTCAAGAAATGGCAACTAAATTATGATTAAAATTTTAAAAGCTTGGTGGCACACGCAAAGTACTGTTGCAGTAATTTTTGAAAAAGACCTAGCGGAACTTCCAAAACTTTCTTTGGAAACAGATGCGGAAATTTTGCCCCTTAAGCCCAGATTTGCCAGCGGACGCGAGTTTGCCGACTACGCCTCTTATTATATCAAAGACGATTTTATTCACTTTTTTTTAAGCCGAGACAACTTTATAAACGTTGCGGCGCATGGACACACAAACTACTACGTTGCAGGAAATTTCAACTCTTGGGATAAGGCTGTAAATAATCCTAATTGGCAAATGAAGCCTTCTGACAAGCCCTTTACTTACGAGCTTTCTGTGCCATTAAATTTACTTGGAGACAGGCGCAAAAAATTTCTTTTTAAGTTTATAAATTCAGATGGCAAGTGGATGCAGCCACGCCCCGATGCTCCGAATATAGAATATGATCATAGCAATAATTCTAACTTGCGCTTTTCTGCAGAAGCTTCTAAGCGCCACATGATATTTGCAGATTGCGAGTATAATATCGACATCAGAGAACCTGCATTTTTAAGAAATTTATCGAATAATAATGTTATTCCAATCGAAGTTGCGCAGCTTTTGCTAGAGCTAAATTACTCTAAAAAAATGGGCGTAAGCTTTGAAAAAAACGAAACAAGTTTCACGCTGTTTGCGCCCAGAGCAGACCTGGTAAAATTG
>JAVBSE010000101.1:0-4001 GCA_031547315.1 Opitutales bacterium | reverse complement strand
CAATTTTTCTAGAGCAACTCTGCCTGTTGAAGCCAAAAGTCCGATTGCAATAGGCAAGTCGTACATGGGGCCTTCTTTGCGAATATCGCCTGGCGCCAAATTTATTGTTGTTCTGGTATGAGGCATTCCAAAGCCGCTATTTGCAAGCGCACTGGTAACTCTGTCTTCAGACTCTTTTACAGCAATGTCAGGCAAACCCACCATGAAAACTCTGGGTTCGCCCTTTTCGCCGGAATTAACTTCAACCTCAACGGCAACAGCATCTACGCCTATAAGCGCACCTGAATGTACCTTAGAGAGCATTTGCTAAAGAACAACTTCCTCGGCATCTTTCCAAAGCGCCTCCAGCTTGTACAAGCCACGCTGCTCTTCCTTAAAGATGTGCGCCATAAAGTCAAAAGCGTCAACAACTATCCAGCCACTGCCCTGTGCGTAGTCTCTGCCAACTGCTTTAACGTTCATTTCTTTAAATGCCGCCTCAAGCGCATTTGCAAGGGCCTTCATATGAGGGTCTGAATTTGCAGTTGCAAGTATGAAAAAATTTGTGATCGGCGACTTGCCCCTTACGTCTAATATGCGCAAGTTCATCGCTTTTTTATCATCAAGAGCCTGATAGCAAGCTCTTAGTATCTCCATTGTTTTTGAATCTATTTCAGCCATTATTGTAAAGTTTATTTTCTTTGATATAATTTATCACTTTTGCATCAATCAAATCAAGACAGTTTTCAGACTTTCTAAAGGCTTCACGCAAATCGCTTGAAGACAAGTCTATTTGAGCAAAAGGAATATTTAATATTTGCGTTTGCTTCTTCAAAGTTTCTGGAATTTTAAATTCGTAATTTGGCCTTTTAAAACAGGCAAATTTTACAAGTTTAGATAATTCATCAATATCCTTCCATTTATCAAGCTGCACAAGCTGGTCTGTGCCAATAAGCCAAAATAACTCTGCCAGAGGGTACTGCTTGTGCAATGCCTTTGCCGTATCTACAGAATAACTTAGTCCGCCCCTTGATTTTTCTAAGTCTGAAATTTCAAATTCATATTTGAATTCAGACAAAGCCAAGCCAAGCATAGCAAATCTGTCTTCAAAACTTGCCTCATGATTTTGCTTTTTAAGAGGCGACACAAATGCAGGAATAAAGAGAATTTTATCTAAGCCCAAAAATTCAACAGCAGCACTTGCAATTGCAAAATGCGCCTTATGAGGTGGGTCAAACGATGCCCCTAATATTCCAATTTTCATTTAAAAAATCTATAAAACTAAGTGAAAAATGTACACAAAAATTTATAAAAAAACACAGCAAGAAAACTTACTGTGTTTTAAAAAATTATAAGCCAGATTTTAATTAAAAATCGCTCACAGGCTTTGCACCACGCAATATGCGCACTTTGCCATCGCCATGCGCTTTTGTCCAACGCCCTGCTGCAGTTTGCTGGTCTTTTGAGAGTCCATTACCGCCAACATAAGTATTGCCATATTGATTTTTGCCATCTTTTGCATCTCTGTCGCCAGATTTTTTTGGCAACATTATTATAAGATTTAAAATTGGTCTTGGCAATTTTTTGTCATCATAAATTTTTTTGAAAATAGGCTCATACACTGCAAGCAAATTATTCTGACTATATTCCTTATACTTAATAAAAGGCCTAAAATCATTAGGTGCTTTTGATGTATCTGCTTGAACCGCCGCAGCAACTTTATGTTCGCGAGCAACGCCAAGAGAGTCGCGCTCTACACGCAAGGGCTTGCCTGCGGCTGCACGCTTTTTATTTTCTTCTTCTAAAATCTTCCAACCTTCAACTCTTGCCTGAGCATAAAGTGCTTCTTTTGCTTCCTGAGTAATAAGTTTGTTGCCCTTTTTAACCCAATCTTCACGCTCTTTATCTTGTGTTTTCTTATAGGCTGCAAGTTCAGCATCGGAAATTTTATACCAATATTCTTCTGGTCTTACCCAAGTGGTTGTCAAAAAGAAGATAACGCCTGCACCTTGTTCAATAGCTGCCTGATAAGTACGCATACGCCCCACTACCCAAAGATTCTGATGCACATCATTAGGGAACTGATACTTCTCATTGTAAGGAGGCGGAGAAAAACGAAGCTCATAAGCTTCTTCAGTAGGAACAGTACCCAAACCAATTTCTCTAGGAGTAGGATTAATAGGCTTCATCCAACTTGCAAGCGCTGCCTTGTTTGAAGCATTTGCAGATACAAGCGAAGATCTAAAAAGCTTTGCAACCTTATTTCTGTCATGAAAACCATAATTATCTACAGCCATAACGTTAAAAAGAATTGTAGCAGGCAAACCATTTACCAAGCGCACAATTTCATCTTTAACAACGTTGTAGGCATCCAGACCGCCCATTTCGTCTGTCATAGTGCGTTCGCAAACGTCAAAAACTATCAAAATTCTGTCAGATTTTCCCGCAACGTCAAAAAGCTTAACTTCCGGCAAATTCAGCTCCATTTTTGAAGCGGCAAGCTGAGTTGGATCAAAAGTTCCCATTTCAACGCCTGTGCCAAAGCCATCGCCAAAAGCTTTTGGTATAGAAATTTGCACCTCAGAGCTTGCAACTTGCGCAGGCGCTTTCACCACAATGCGCTTTACTGCACCTGTTGGCTTTGCAACTGTTTTTTTAAGAATATTTACTTTTTGCTGGCTGTTATCGATTTTTTCTTGCGGCACAGGAGCAGAGTCAAATTCTGTTTCCTGCATAAATATCTGCTGCGTTACTATAACTGAACCAAAAGCCATAAACAGACCAACCATTATAGCGCCAACAATAACTGTTGTTTTGCCTAATAGACCGCCTTTGCCTTTTTTTGCCTTAAATCTGTAGAGTTTCATGTTTGTGGGTAGATAGAGTTTTTGTTTGATAGAAAATTTTATTTGTCGTACTCAGAAATGGGCTTTCCTGCTTTAACAACTCGGCTGATGCCTTCGTCATTAAGGCGTGTCCAAGAATTAACTTCATTACTTTTCTTGCTGTCCCATTCTGTTTTTCTGGAAAGCAGCATAATGATATTAAGCTTGGGGCGCTTCATTCCTTTAGTGTCATAGTATTTTTTAAAGATAGGCTCATAAGCCGCATATAAGCTTTGGCGATTATAGTACTTAAATTTAGGAACAGCAGGTCTGACCTCGTGCAAAGGTTTTTTGCGCTGTGGATAAGGAATTTTTTGCTCGACAACAATACTCATAATATCCGGCACAACACGCTCAGGAATGCCCTTTTCGCGGCGGCGTTTATTTTCATTTTCAAGCCATTCTTTTGCCTTGGCTTTTGCAGGTTCTAGACCCTTTACCCAGTTATTCCAGTCTTCCTGAGTTTCTATCTTATTGCCGCCTTTTTCGTAAGCTTTAAGATTTCTGTCGTATTCTTCAATATAGCGTTTCTCAGTAGCAGCATCTAATGACTGAATATAAGAGTCAGGACCAGGCCAAGACATTGTTAAAATCCAAATTGCACCCGCACCGCTTTCAAGAGCTGCCTGATACACAGAATAATGCCCAACAACCTGATCTCTGTGAACATTGTCCCAATGCCAAGTAATCTTGTTATCTTTGGTAATTCTGGGGTCAATATTGTCGTACTTATTTATAAGTTTTTCAGGATATGGAGGAACAGACTCTTTTAGCAAATACCTTTTAGGGCTATTCCAAGACAAACCAAATTTTGTTGGAGAAGAATTTATAGTATCTATCCACTTATTAAATTCTTCCTTATTTTGAGGCGATGCAGGCACCAAGGTCTTGAAACCTGTATGCATTCTTAAACCTGCGTTGAAGTCGAAAGCCATAACGTTAAAAACTGTTGTTCCCGGAAGCCCAGCTATAAGCTTTTTGATTTCGTCTTTAACAATTGCATAAGCTGCAAATGCACCCATGTCGTCGCTCATAACTTGCGGAGACGCTTCAAAGGCAATAAACACTTTGTCGGAAGTTGCCTTAGTACCAAAAATATCCATAGCAGGTATTTTGATATTTATACCGGAAAGATTA
>JAVBSE010000121.1:0-4553 GCA_031547315.1 Opitutales bacterium | reverse complement strand
AATTGTGCGCAGTGTTAAAGGGGCATTTACTCTTATTGAAGTTTTAATTGTTATTGCGCTTGTGGGCGCTTTGGCGGCTTTAACAGTTGTGAATGTAAATATATTTCCGGATCAGTACACAAGCACTCCCAAAGGTTATTTGATAATGGCAATAAAAGAAGCCAAAATTCAAGCCTTAGAGCGTGGGGTAGAGGTCTCTTTGTTTTTCGACAAGGAAACTTACGACCTAATAATTTTTAGAACATTTGATGGCGAAGAAACTTGGCGCATGAATATGCTGGGTAAAAAATATAAGCCTGAAAGTGAACTCACAGAAGCAGAAAAAATTGCAAGAGAAACAGAAAAACTGGCACGTCCTGAAATCAGTTTAGAGTTTTTTCCTCTTTATCCTGAAAGCACAAATTTGTCTGCAATAGGCGCTTCTAGCTTTGCCGACAGGCGTTTGTCTTGTTTAAGATTTTTTGCAGATTCTACTATGACGCCTGCAAGAATACTTCTAAAGTTTAAGGGCGAAACTGTAGTAGATTACAATGTAGATATTTTTACAGGCTTTAAGCGTCTTGAAAGGAAGAAGAAATGAGGCGCAAGGCTTTTACTTTGGTAGAATGCGTTGTGGCGCTTGCTCTTTTTGCGCTTGTGGCTATAGTGATGGGGCAGGCGTGTTTTAACTGCATTTGGGCTGTTGATACCTTAAAGAAAGACGCTTTTTCAGACGCAATGAGAGACTATCTGCGCTTAAAAGTTTTAAACACAGCAAGCCTTACAGAACTTAAAAGCGGCATTAGTGTAAAAGATTTTGACGGCAAAGTTTTAGATATTAAGGGAGAGGCTGAAGCAACTGATATTTTAGATTTATTTAAGCTAAATGTTTGGGTAGAGGGCGGAAAATTTAAAGAGGTCTTTTACTTGCGTCGTCCCAATTGGTATTCTCAGCTAGACTTTAGCGTAGACAGAGACGAGCTAAAAGATGACAGGGCGGAGATATTAGAAAATGCAAGAAAGGGCATAGTTCGTGAATAGGCGTTTTAAAAGTGCGTTCACACTTGTAGAAATTCTAATTGCAATGGCTATTTCCGGCCTTGTTATGATTGGCGTTTGCGTTTTAATGTTCAATACCTCTTTGGCAATTAGGCACTTTGAAGAAGCCGAACCTTTTGATTTGCATGTTAACGGGGTGGAAAATTTTTTGCGCTACAGCTTTAGAAACTCTGCGCAGATAACTCAAGACGATCTAAAAAAAGCAGGCGTTTCTGAGATGAAGGGCACTGGTAAAATTATCACAGCGCTCCCTCCGGATTCCTTTGCCGGAGACAAAGTGAAGCTCTGCTTTGGCGTTGCAGACGATAGGCCCTTATTTATTGCACGCAGAGGAATTTCTCCTGAAAAAGCCGCATTTTTAGATTTTAGAGGCGAAGACGGATTGTATATTATTTGGTTCTTTTTAAAGAATGAAAATCCTAACAGCCTTTCAGAAAATCCTGTTTACGAGACTTTGATTTCTCCATTTGTGAAGTCCTTGGAATATGTTTATATTGACAGTGACGACAAATGGTATTTTCAGGCAGATATGGACACAAGCCCCGCAAGCGGCATAGAAGCTAAATCTTTGCCAAGTATGATTAAGTTAGAGTTTGAAAGAGCTAACGAAAAATTTACAAGATACATTTCTTTAGTCTCAAACACAGATTCACAATTTGAGCCACAGTTAACGCAGGTAAGTACAAGCTCTGCATCAGGCACTAGTAACGGGCAAAGCGGCCAAAGCGGAAACCAGGGCGGCCAAAGCGGCAGTGGACAAGGCGGCTCAAATGGCGGCGGCAAGAAGGGGGCTAATTAGTGAAAAAACGAAGCGCATCAGTTTTGATTTTCATTTTATTTGCAACGCTATTTTTGAGTGTAATTATTGTGTATGTGATGAAGTATGCAGTGGTTGAAATGCGCCTGCGTGCCCCCATTATAACAGAAAATTCTATCAGGCACGAGGCATATAACGTCTTGTATTCAGCAATTTCAGAGCTGACTGAATATGTAGAACTGGACAAGGCTCTTTATTCTTTCGAGCAAGGCTGGGGAGCTTTGTGCGCTGATGGGCGTGCGCATTTGCCCGCATCTATAAAATACAAAGTTGTGGTTTCAGATGAAACAGCCAAGCTCCCTTTGCAGTCGCTTAGCAGCAAGCAGTTGCAGGCTTTGTTTTATGAATTAGAGCTGCCTGAAAGCGAATTAAAATCTTTGGCAGACAGGTTCATTGACTGGACAGACAAAGACGACAATAAATCAATTGACGGCGCAGAAAAGGATGACTACGAAATGGATGGCCCAATGCCGCCTAATCGCCCTTTACGCAGTTTTTCAGAGCTTAAAAATATAGACAAATTTGCAGAATATTTCTTTGATGAAAAAGAACTTCCTAATGAGACTTACAAAAAAATTGTTTCTGCTGTTTCTTTATACACAACAGGCACTGTAAATTTTAACAACACATCAGAATTGGTTTTGCGTGCGCTTTTTAAAATGGATGAAACAGAATACGACAACAATATTCTGCCGGCAATTAAAGGCGAAATGGGCACAATTATAGACGGCGTAACTTGGGTAAAAAGTGCTGCTGAACTGAGCTCAAGAGGAACGTCGTTGCCAAGCAAATTTCAGGGTTTTACTGCAAATTTGATAAAGATAGACGTTTATGTGAGCAGGGGTGTTTCCTTTTATAAAATCAGCGCACTTTGCGAAATAAGCTCAAATTCTGTTACAGTCAAGGAATTGTATGAGGGCGGAAAAGATTAGCAAAAGGTTCTCGACTATGAAACTTTTTAGGTTTATATTTGTTTAAATAATTTAATTATGTCTGAAGAAACGTCAAATAAAGTGTTGTTCGTAGCTCAAGAAGTATTTTTTGTAAAATTACAGATGCGTCCTGTAGGTCTTTCAGAGAAAGATATTTTTTCATTTGCGCAAATGCAGCTGGAATCTTTTTCGCCCTTGCCAATTGAAGTTTTGCGCTGGGGATATTGCGTTAGCGAAAAACAAATTATGATATTTGCTGCGTCTGCAGACAGGCTTTCAAGAATGAAATCTGTGTCAAAAAATTTTGACTGTGCAGAATATGTTTTTCCTTTTATGGCGCTGCTTTGGAAACAAAAGCTTGAAGATGGCTGGTCAATTTTTAAGTGCAGTTTAAATGATGGAAGCTTTGATTACTTGGCAGTTAAAGTTGAAAATGGAATTTGGCTAAAAGTTTTTGCAGTATCTTTGGATTCAGAAAGTTCTGACGCAAACGCAATTGAAAAACTTTCAATTTTAGCCTCTGAAAAAATTTTAACAGATATTTCAAATGTAGAATTTTTAGGCGTAAAATTTTCTAAAATATTTTTTAAAATTAACAGCAAAGGCAAAGAGACAAAGTGTTTTGCAAGCGGCCGCAAATTTTTATTGAATGCAGACATTAGAGACAAATTTGTTTTGTCAAAAATCAGACGCAAAATTTTTTACGATAAATTTTTAAATTATTTTTTGCTTGCGGGTATTTGCCTGTTTGTAATTTGCCTGCTTTGGCGCATGTCTTTCTTTTATCAAAATTCAAAATTTGAAGACGCCCAAGAGGCACTAAATACCATTAAGCCAGAGGCCGATAAAGTTATGGCCATGAGCGCAGATGCAAATTTTCTTACAGACATAAATTCTAAGAAAATGCACAATACTCTTACGCTTGCAAAAGTGAATAATTTGCGTCCTGACGGAATTAGTTTTATTAAAACTATTTCTTCAGGTACCAAAAAGCTTGAAATAAGGGGCAAGGCGCAGTCGCTTACGCTTTTAAATAAGTTTGAAGAAAATTTAAAGGCGCAAAGTTTTGTAAAATCTGTCCAAAAAAAGATTACTCAAAATCAATCTGAAGGCGCACTTTGGACTATAAATTTAGAATTGAAAGACTAGCAATGTTTTCAAAAATTAAAAAAATTTATACTGCAAGAACTGCAAGAGAAAAGTTTCTTATCTTGGCTGTAATTTGGCTTCCTTTGCTTTACTGGCTCAGCGTTTTAGATGAAAAACAAACTGCGCAAAATGAAGATTTAAAAAAAGTACTTCTGGCAAAAGAGCATGCGGATATGGCACTTTCGCAAAAGCAGCTTGTTGAGGTTAATCTTAAAAAAGCCATGGGAGATTTTGACGAAGCTAAGCTTATTAAAGATTTAAGAATAGAGCTTGAGGGCGTTTTAAGAGGCATAGGAATTCCTTATACTATGAATTCTCCTGAGCCCAAAGTTTCTGGTAGAATGACTGTGCATACGGCGGTTGTAACTTTAAAGGGAGTCTCGCTTGAGACTGTAATTTCTTTGGAAAAGTCTTTGCTTGCAAGGGCTCCTTATATCTTTGTGGACTTGGCAGAATTTAATGCAGATGGGAAGGGTGTTTTGTCTGTCAGGTATGAAATAAAATCTTTTGAATTTAATAAAAAATAAAAGCTATGTTAAAAGAATCTTATAAAAAATTTGGCGTTCTTTGCGCATCAACTTTGACAGCACTTTTTGTGCAGGCTCAAGAGCACGACA
>JAVBSE010000056.1:0-19268 GCA_031547315.1 Opitutales bacterium | reverse complement strand
ACTTCAAGCATAGTAAATTCAGGATTATGTTTTCTTGAAACGCCTTCATTTCTGAAGTTTCTGCCTATTTCAAAAATTTTGTCGTAACCTGCAACAAGCATGCGCTTTAAATAAAGCTCAGGAGAAATGCGCATGAAAAATTCGCAGTCTAAGGCATTAAAATGAGTTTTAAACGGACGTGCCGCAGCGCCGCCTGCAATGTGGTGCATCATAGGAGTTTCAAGCTCTACAAAGCCTCTGCCCCACAAAAATTTGCGCATTTCTTCCAAAATTTTACTGCGAAGAAAAAAGCGTTTTCTGGAATCTTGATTGATAATCAAGTCTAAATATCTTTGGCGATAAATCTGGTCAGAATCTGTAAGCCCATGCCATTTTTCCGGCAAAGGACGCAGCGCCTTGCTCACAAGAGCATAGTTTTTTACACGCAAGGTGAGTTCGCCGGTTTTTGTAACAAAGAGCGTTCCCTCAACTCCAATAATGTCGCCAATGTCGAGCATTTTTTTGAAGTGCTCATTATACATTCCTTCAGGCAAATCGTCTCTTGAAAAATAAAGCTGCATAATGCCGTCTTTATCTTGAATCTTTAAAAAGCTTGCCTTGCCCATAACTCTGAAGACAAGAATTCTGCCTGCCATGCTGGCCTGTGCGCCCTCGCCCTTTTCATCATAAAGTTTTTTGGCTTCTGTGGAAGTATGTGTAGGAGACCAGTTTTGGCTGAAAGGATCGTTGCCAGATGCACGCATTGTGTCTAGCTTTGATTTTCTTACTGCATAAAGGTCATGAGTATTTTCGTGAAGCGAATTTTCCTGCTTATTTGTGTCTTCCATAAAACGTCTATATTTTAAAACTTCTTTTGTACTCTTTTAAGAATTTGGCGCAACCATAAAATTACTTTTAAACAGAAGATTTTTATATCTATTTTTAAGATTTCTTTAATATTTTTATGTTTACTCTTTGTTCTCAAATTGTGGCTAAGATGAGTATTCAAAAAAAATTCCAACTAGGAAAACAAACAAACGTAGTTTGTGCGTTTGAGATTTTGGCAAAGCCAAAAGACCCAAGCGTAGCGCAGGGCGAGACGCCCGCAGGGGCGAGTCAATGTACTAAGTACATGACTAGTTGGAATTTTTTATTGAAACGGAATATTAGTCCAATTTCAGAACAATGAAATTATACGGCGAAGAAGATAATGAGCAGCTGCGCCGTCAAAACTCTCATAAACATTGTAAGCGGATAAACTGTAGAGTAACCAACCGCAGGCCTGTCGTTAACAGTTAAAGAGCTTGCGTACGCCAAACCAGGAGGATTTGTGCAAGAACCTGCAATCAAACCAACCAATGTAAAGTAGTCTAGCTTCAAGAAAACTCTGGCAAGAACGCCTGTTACAAAAGTAGGAATTATTGTAATAACAGCTCCGTATAAAATCCAAACATAGCCGCCACCACGCACAACAGTATTCACAAAGCCTTCGCCTGCACCTAAGCCTACGCCCGCCAAAAAGAGAGCAATGCCTACCTCACGCAGCATTAAATTTGCGCTGACTGTTGTGTATGTAGCAAGTTTGAATTTGTAACCAAATCTGCCTAAAATAATTGCGACAACCAAAGGTCCGCCGGCTAATCCAAGTTTAACTGCCTGCGGAATACCGGGAATAAAGAAAGGAATTGAGCCAAGAACTACGCCTAAAAATATGCCTATAAAAATTGGTATAATGTTTGGATGGCGCAAATTTGTCATAGAATTACCCAAAAGTTTTTCTATGTTGTTGATTGAAGATTCGCTGCCTACAACTGTTACTCTGTCGCCAATTTGAACTTCAAGATCTGAATGTGCAATAAGGTCGATACCCGCTCTGTTTACTCTTGTAACGTTAAAGCCCAAACCATCGTAAAGGCCAAGTCTGCCCAAGCTTTTGCCATTTACAGAACTATTTGTAACCATTATGCGGCGTGCAGCCATATAAGCCTTAAGTCTATCCCAAGACATATCAATTTTTTTGCCAAAAAAAGCTTCAATTGCATCTGCATGAGCTGCAGAAGTAATAACTAAAATTTTGTCTCCCAAATTCAAACGCACTTCAGGTGATGGCACTAAAATTTGTTCATCGGCGCCGCATATTCTTGATACCACAAAATTCTTGCCAATCAATTTGCGAAGCTCAGGAATTGATTTTCCGTTTACAGAAGGATTCAAAATTTCTAAAGAAAGCCTTTGAGCATCCACTGCGCCTTTGCCAATGCTTGCAACAGCTTCTTCTTCTTTCTTCATAGAAATCTTAAATACAAAACGCACAAGTATCATAGAAGTGATTGTGCCAATAACGCCAAGCGGATAAGCAACAGCATAACCTAAAGAAATTGTTGGGTCAACCCCCTGCTTAATATCTCTGTATGTCTGTGTTGCAGCGCCAAGCCCAGGAGTGTTTGTAACAGCGCCGGAAAGCACGCCAACCATAGTAGACATAGGCGTTTTTGTGATAAAATGTATAAGCCATGTTAAAAATACAGCCATCAAAACCATATTCACAGCCAAAATATTCATCTTCAGCCCGCCCTTTTTAAATGATGAAAAAAAGCTGGGACCAACCTGCAAACCAATTGCAAAAACAAATAAAATAAGACCAAATTCTTTAGTAAAATGCAAGATATGCTCATCTATTCTCATACCATAGTGGCTAACAACAATACCAACAAACAGGACCATTGTTACCCCCAAAGAAATGCCTGCCAATTTTATTTTACCTAAGGCAACGCCGATAAAAATTACCAGTGCAAAAATTGCTACACTATGAGCGATTCCGCTTCCAAAAAATAATTCTTTTAACCAATCCATAAATCGTTTTTTCCTATAATCTAAAACCTCCCATAAAGACGATTTTTTAATCCGACTTCAAGAAAATAATTCAAAGTTTTCTATAGTGTACTACTTTTGTTAGATTTTGATTAGAATCTTTCTTTTTTTTCTTTTTAAAATAAATTTTTTGACTAAATATTCGTTCATGGAAACAAAATTTACACGCCCAACAAAAATTGGAAACATCACTCTTTGCGAAGAAGGAGGCTTCATCACAAAATTAAAATTTCTTGTGCCCGACAGAGAACTAAAAAATAATCCGCCAGACCCCAGCCCCCTTATCGCAAAAGCATTTGCAGAGTTAGATGACTACTTTTTAGGCAGACTAAAAAAATTTACAATTCCGCTAAATCCTAAAGGCACAGTCTTTCAAAAAAAAGTTTGGTCTGCCCTATTAAAAATTGAATATGGCAAAACTCAAAGCTACAAAGATATTGCAATTAAAATTGGCAATTCTAAGGCTGTGCGTGCAGTGGGTATGGCCAACAACAAAAACCCAATTGCCATAATAATACCTTGCCACAGAGTTGTGGGCTCTAACGGAAAACTTGTGGGCTATGCAGGCGGCTTAGACCTTAAGGAAAAGCTTTTAAATTTAGAATTTTCCAATCCTTGAAATAAACAAAAAAACTCCTGATAAAAACCTAGAAGTTTTTTATCAGAATTTGTTTCTTACCTAAAAAAATTTTAACTTATCAAATTATACGTCATACAAAGCACAAAGCATTCCTTAAAAGCTGTCAAATTGTGATTAAGATGAGTATTCAAAAAAAATCCCCACTAGGAGTGTACAAATGCGTACATGACTAGTGGGGATTTTTTATTGAAACGGAGTATTAATCCAATTTGACAGCTTTTTTACTTTAGGGGGATTTCGAAACCCAAGATAAAGCGCTGCTCTTCTTTTTGCGCTGTATCTGCTGTCATAGTATCATAAGAATATGTATACTTTGCAAGCAAGTGCATAACGTCTGTAATTTCAAATATTACTGCAGCCATAAATGCAAAGCTATAGCTGTGAATATTTGTTACGTTCTGACCATAATACATATTTTGTTCAAAGCGTGCATGCTCATGAAATCTGTAAACAATGTCTTCTGTAAGTGTTGCAAGAAGCGCCCAGTGGTCGTCATAATTTCTAGCATTTGTGTATCTTACTGCAGGACCTGCTGCAATGTTCATAATAAATTTGTCGTCCAAGAACTTGAATTTGCGACCAAACAAAATGCCTTCGTCAACCTGGTCTTCAATGCCCTTAATCATATCTACGCTGTAACCTAGCATATTCTGTAAGAACCAAGAATCGCCGGATGTAAGGAAGCGTTTATAGTTTGTCATTACGCCATATTTGTCGGTAGACTTATACTCTGGCAAGCCTTGTGGCTGCTCTGTTGCGTATTCATACCACATATTGAACTTAAATTCATTAAATGCGTCGAACTTCTTATAACCTTCAAACGCAATGGCATAGCTTGTAGTTTTTGTGGTTGTTTCCTTCCACTCCATACCGCCGCTGATTTTAAATTCCCAGCCGGATGGAACTGCTGAATGAACGTAATCTTTATAATCATCAACCCAAGTTCTTACAACAGGCTGAGTGCTTTCTGCAGCCCTTGCTTTAGTTTCTGCATCGTTTTTTGCAGTTGCGTCAGCATCTTTTTGCGCTTCTTCTGTTGACAAGACGCTATCGATATCGACTTTGCTGATTTCAATAGTGCCATAAACAGTTGTTAGGGCAACTTTAGTTAAAGTTTGGTCGTTAAGCTGCGGAATAGAGAGAGTTCCGCTAATTTTATCGCCATTTTTTAGTTTAACTGTGTCTGCATTTAGTGCGCAAAATGAAGCAAAAAAAGCAAGTGTTAGTAATAATTTATTCATTTTCTTTGTTCTGATATAAAATTTAAAGCGACAGTTCTATTAGAGCTAAAATTCTTTGCAAGCAAAAAAAAGTGTTGAAAGATTCTAATTAAACTGCACTTATTGTTTCTCATTATGGCAGTACCGATTTCACAAGTAGTTAAAGTTGCAAAATATGCTTTGGGTAATTCTATCAAAGGCAAGAAACGCTATCCTTTGGTTTTGATGTTGGAACCTTTGTTTCAGTGTAATTTGCAGTGCTCTGGCTGCGGCAAAATTCAATTTCCTGCAGAAGATTTGCGCAAGCGTGTTTCTAAAGAAGACGCATGGGCTGCATTAGAAGAATGCGGCGCCCCTGTTGTTTCTATTGCCGGCGGCGAGCCCTTAATTCATGAAGAAATGCCTGAAATGATTGAAGGCTTTATTAAGCGCAAAGTTTTTGTATATATGTGCACAAACGCTCAAATTCTTAGCCGCAAGATAGACCTTTATAAGCCCAGCAAGTACTTTTCTTTTGGCATACACCTAGATGGCATAGAAGAAGTTCACGACAAATCTGTTAATAAAGTTGGCGCACACAAAATAGCAGTAGAAGCCATTAAAGAAGCTGTTAAGCGTGGCTTTAGAGTTACAACAAATACTACGGTTTTCAATAATGCCGACCCTGAAAAAGTGCGCCAGCATTTCGACGAAGTTATGGCTCTTGGGGTTGAAGGCATGATGATTTCCCCAGGGTTTCCTTACGATAAAGCCCCTAATCAAGAAATCTTTTTGGAACGCCAAAAAACTGTGGAACTTTTCAGAAAAATTTTAAAGAACCCTAAAAAGTCTTGGGTATTCAATCATTCACCTGGCTTTTTGGCATTTTTAAAGGGAGAGCAAGAATACGAATGCACGCCTTGGGGTAACCCTACTTACAGCATTTTTGGCTGGCAGAAGCCTTGCTATCTAATCAACGATGGCTATGTTAAGACTTATAAAGAGCTTATTGACTCTATTGATTCTTACAGCCTTGGCCACAAGGGCACACGCTCTGAATGTAAGGACTGCATGTTGCACTCTGGCTATGAAGCCAGCGCTGTTTGCGATGTTTTTGGTTCTGTAGGCGGCATGATGCGTGCTGCAAAACACATGAAAAATTTTAAAAAGCACACAAACGACTAGTGGTAATTTAGATGTTTTCCCCCGACGTAAAAGATCCGCTGATACTTTCAGATATCAGCAAACAGGTTTTTTGTGAAGGGGGATTTTTGTCTTCGCTTTTAAGCTTTGAACATCGCCCCCAGCAAGAGCAAATGGCCTATGCGTGCTCTGACGCTTACGAGACAGATTCGCCCCTAATTTTTGAAGCTGGCACAGGCGTTGGCAAGAGTCTTGCCTATCTTATACCGGGCATAATTGCAGCAAAAAAAACGGGGCGTCCTTTAGTTGTTTCTACGCATACTATTGCGCTTCAGCAGCAAATTTTGCGCAAAGATTTGCCTCTTGCAAGGCTGCTGTTTTCAAGAGAAAATTCTCTTAACGAATACGCAGATTTTAAAACAGCCTTTCTTGTGGGACGCTCTAATTACCTTTGTACAAGCAGACTTAAACGTGCAATTCAAGATAAGACAGAGCTTTTTGCCAGCAAAGAAGCAGATGAACTTGAACGTATCAGAGAGTGGTCTTTAAGCACAGAAACAGGCTTAGTTGAAGAGCTAAATCCGCCGCCCAATTGGGATGTCTGGAACTGGGTTAATGCAGACGCTTCTTCTTGCACTGCAAAAAATTGTTCTGACGGAATTTGTTTTTATCAGAAAGCCAGAAAAGCCGTTGCCTCTGCCGATGTTATTATAGTCAATCACAGCCTGCTTTTTGCGCTGATAGCTTCTGGGGCAACTTCAGAAATAGGCTCTTGCGGAGTTTTGTTTGCAAAAGATATGTGCGTGCTAGACGAAGCGCATTTGCTTGCAGATGTTGCCGCCGAAAATTTTGGACTTTCACTAAGTTCGTTTGGAATGATGAAAGAACTTAAACGCATTTACGACCCAAATAAAAAACGTGGGCTTATCACAAGAAACGGACTTGCGCAGTTTTATGAGAAAGAAACTGTTTGCGACTGTATTGTTGCTTCTGAAGAATTCTTTTCTCGTTTGCGTCAAAATTTTTTAATCAAAAGAGACACTGTATCTCTATCAAGCCCAGAGTGGTTAGAGAACACGCTTGATGCCCCTTTAGACGCCCTTATAAAAACGCTTGCAAGCCTTGCCCAGCGTGCAAATTCAGACACATTCTCCGCAGAAATCAAAGACTATCAGCGTCAGGTCATGTCTATGAAAAACACCCTGCAAGACGCAATATTTTTAAGCAATCCCAAGCAGGTTTACTGGCTTGAAAAAGCAGGCAAAGATGGTGCGAATGTGCATATAAACAGCGCCCCTATCGACGTTGCGCCCATACTTAGAAATGTGCTTTTTGAGCGTGAAACTTCTGTTATTTTAAGCTCTGCAACACTTGCAACAGTTGGCGGAAATTTAGAAAGTTTTGTTGCAAGAACAGGCGCAGACACAGCAGAAAAACAGGTCTGCAATTCGCCTTTTGATTTTGAAAACAATATGAAAGTGCTTCTTTGCACAGATGCGCCGGAACCAAATAAAGAATCTAAAAAATTAGATTACGAAAATCTTGCAAAAACAATTGAAAGGCTTTGCGCAAATATAAATGGCGGCAGTTTGGTACTTTTTACAGGCTATTTTGAAATGAACAAAGTTGCCTCAATTTTGTACGAGAGCGATTTGTTAAAAGACAGGCGCATACTTCTGCAAAAAGATATGCCGCGCACTGAACTTATAAAGCGCTTTGAAGAACATCAAAATGCAATACTCTTGGGCACAGATTCTTTTTGGACAGGCATAGATGTCCCTGGCAAAGCGCTTTTGCAGGTAATTATTACACGCCTGCCCTTTGCAAATCCATCGCACCCACTAACAGAAGCTCGCTATAATAATGTAATTAATAATGGCGGAAACCCTTTTAATGAAATTGCAATTCCTGAAGCCATAATAAAATTCAGACAAGGCGTAGGCAGGCTTATACGCAACAAAACAGACAAGGGAATTGTATCTGTTTTAGACTCTCGCTTGCTTACAAAGCCTTATGGCAAAAGATTTTTAGGAGCGCTTCCACCTGCAAGTGTCGCAAAATTTTCTACAGAAAATTTAGAATCTGTGCTTGAAAACGCATTAAGAGAACTTAGAATTTGAAATCACAAAAATAATTAAAAACGTAAAAATATGGATAAACTAGAAGAAATTTTTGAAATGCAATACAATCTTAACAAGCGTATTGGCATAGACACTAAAACACTTTCTGAAGAAGATCAAATTAAGTGGACGCTAAATTATATTCGTGCGCTTGGGCAAGAAATGGCAGAACTTACAGACTCTGTACCTTGGAAGTGGTGGGCAAAATACCAAAAGTTAGACATTCAAAATGCTAAAGTTGAAGTTGTGGATATGATGCACTTTCTGATTTCTATATCTCAGGTTTTGGGCATGACTGCAGACGACTTTCATCAGGCATATCTTAAAAAGAACGCAATAAATCATAATCGCCAAGATAGCGGCTACGCTGTTAAAGATGAAGATGACTGCCGCTCTATCTAAGTAAAATTTACAAAATGAAAACAATCGAAGACCGCCCCAAAACAAGGCGGTCTTCTTTGTATCCTATAGAAAATGAACAGATGAAATTAACAAAATTTAATAAACAATTTAATTTTTTATTTAAACAATCGTCCTTTCTTTTTTCTTGTTATTATTTTTAATTTACGAGTTTTGCACTAAACTTTAGCGTCGTAAATTTGTGCCAAACTTTGGATTAGTTCTTGAGGGAAGTTTCCCAAATCTTCTTCATTTAAAAGAAGCGTGTAGTTGCCTGTATCAAGCTTGCCTTCAGGAGTTTGAGCAGGAGTGCCGTCTGCGTTTACGTAATCGACATTTACAATTACAGATTTTATTTTTAGAAATGTTCCATCAGTGCGTTCGACTATCAGAGATTTACTGTCATTTGCAACTGTCATTTCTATTTTCGATTTTTCTTTTTTGATAATGATTTGTAATAGGCGTTTTAGATTAGTAATTGCTCTAAGAACAAATCCTTTTATTTTACTTATTTTCATTTTATAGCTTTCTTATTTTGAGGTTCGATTTTATTGTAACGTTTGCAATTGATGATGTAAGCATTAACTTGCCATCGCTCATATTAAAAAACGTTGTCAAATTTTGAGGTATATTTGCACTTAAGTTTAAGCTGCCAATTGCTGTACCTGCACCATTTTTAACAGTAAGTGTACAAGCGACATCTGCTGTAAAACTTGCGTCGATCTGGCAATTATCAGGCAGTACTTTTTGCGTTGCATGAAAAAGCATTTTTGAGCCTGTTGCTGTCCAGACGTCAGTGCAATTATTCACAAATTCATCTTTTTCATTTGTGTGATAACTTGGATAATTTGGTGTAATTAATAAGTGCCTTTGATTAACAGATTTATCACGCAAAAGATATCCGCTTGCACTGTCTTCAAGGCTTAGCATACATCTTTTGCCGCTTGTGGCCTTAAGCAGTTCCGGCGGCTCATCTATGCCTTCGCAGTATTGTTCTGGCGTGTAAGGTGAATCTGCCTCACTAATATCAAAGTTAAAAAATTTGATTCTGGAATATGCAAACCTGCCTGTTGACGCACCTGTCTCAATAACTGTTCCGATTTTAAAGCGCCCTGCTATGCCCTCTGGAAATGTGCCAATGTCATTTGAGTCGAATTTACTAAGTTCAATTTTATTTAAAATAATTTTGGATTTATTTAAGTTATTGAACACGCAAACAAAACTTAAATATTCGCCAAGTTTTATATCTGGCAGCGCAATTTTATTTCTTGAACCGCCTGTTACAGTATTCCAAAGCGAACAACGTCCATTGGCATCTGCTTGCGTGGGGTCAAAAACAAAGCGAGAATAATTGTTGCCATCTTTTGCCAAAACAAAAGGCGGCGAAGATAAAGTGTCGCCACTTTTGAAAGCTTCAACCTTAATTGTGCCGCAAATTGTAAATGGCATCTCAAAGGAAATTGCTTCTGATGAGGAAATTTGCACAGCATAGCCGCCGTCTGTAATAAATTCCCCAATGCTTTTAAAGCGCCTTAAACTTTCATCAATACGCTTTGTTTGCACTCCTACAAGGCCTTCAGCGTCTACAATAGGAATTGCATTTTCAAGAGCCTCATCAAATTTTTCTAATCCTCTTTGAATTTCTTTTTCAAATTTATTTAGACCCAAATTAAGCTCTTCTGAAATTTTTGCACTTAATTCAGTAATTGCAGAATCCTTTTGAGCGCTTATGTCTGCAAGTGCTTCTTCAGATTTTATTTCTACTTTTTCTTCTAAACTTTTATTAACTTTTCTTTCAAGCCAAACTTCGTCTACAGAAATTGATGAAGAATTTTTATTGGTATAGGTTTTGCCAACTAGCCCCTCGCCCATCTCTAAACTTGCGTTATAGCGTGCATCCAAACTTTCAATTTCTTGCGGAAAATTTCCGAGAGAAAAATTGTCGGATGTAAGAATTTTATTTGCGCCAATTAAGTTTTTTCCTTCGGCCACAGAGCCATCAGGATTTAGCGTCAAAGTTCTTTCATAAATTTCTGAAACTATATTTTCAATCTCTGCCTTGTCATAATATAAGGGAGATTTTGTAGGCATAATAGAGGGTTCTGAGCCGAAATTTTCTTCAATAAAAATCCAGCCGGATACAAATGTAACACGCTTCCCATTTTTGCCATCTGCCACAATTCTTAGCCACTTAGGATTTTTTGGCACTAAAGTTTCATCTGAGCTAAACTCAAAAATTGCAGTAGAACTTCCGTTTTCAAAATCGAAACTTCCGTCTTCAGTTTTTGAGGGCAGACAAAAATCACTGACAGTTTTGCGCATTAAAAGTTTTACTTCTCTTGGCTCCGGCGCATTTAGCGCCCCAATATCTAAAACTTCAAGCGTAACACTTTCTAAGTCCGCAGGGTTAATGAGCGTTTCTTTGTTTAAAAGAATTGCCTCTATTTTCAGGTTGTCGCCGCGCTTAAAACTTACGCTGCCCTGATTTAATAAATCTGTGGGAGCGCAGTCTTTTGAAGCATCGGCTAATATTATTATTCGTCTTTCGTTTAACATTATATTTTTAGGTTATTAAGGTAAAACAATTAAGTTTTATCCATAATAACATAGAAATAAATGGACGCTTGGATATTTTGGATACTTTGGAATAAAGGCTTACTTTGGATACTTTTGATACTTTGGGTACTTTGGATATTTTGGATATTTTTGAGCTAAAAAACAAAATAATTTAGCCAAGTTTTTTACATAAAAAACTTTAAATTTTTCTGTATCCAAGCAGGAATTCAACGTTTCCGTCGCCACCCTTAATAGGAGATTTTACTTCTCCCACAAAAAGTGCGTCTGCAGTGTTTTTTGAGACAAAAAATTTTATTTTCTCCAGAGCTTTTTTTTGCAAATTCTCATCTTTTACTATGCCTTTTGTGCGGCGCAAAAGCGAAGGCTCTGTTTCAAACTGAGGTTTAACAAGCGCAACCAAAAGCCCGCCTTTTTTTATAAATTGCCACACTGAAGGCAAAACTTTTTCAAGAGAAATAAAAGACAAATCTGCAACTAAAATATCAAAAATCTTATCTTTTAAAAGCCCTGAATTTAAAGTGCGTGCGTCTGTTTTTTCTAAATTCAAAACTCTGGAATCTGCAAGCAATTTCTCATGTAATTGCCCAGAGCCAACATCAACGCAAACAACAGATTTTGCACCCCTTTGCAAGAGACAGTCGGTAAAGCCGCCTGTAGATGCGCCTATGTCTATAGCTTCAAGATTAAGGCAGTCTATTTTGAATTTTACTAAAAATTCTTCCAGCTTTAAGCCTGCTCTTGAAACAAATTTTGTAGCTAAAGCATCTGATGCAATTTCAATTTTTGCATCTAAAGAAATTTTGCGAGAAGCCTTATCAACACTAAGTCCATCAACCTTAACTTTGCCTTCTGCAATCAGCGCCTGAGCCTTAGAGCGGCTTTCAACAAATTTTAACTCTAACAAAACTTCATCAATTCGCTTCATTTTTACCATTAAATTGAATTTCTACATCTGCCTCAGTAGGCGCATAAACAGGAGGTTTTGAAGCATTTGCCATCTTTTTTTCTATTATACTCTTGCCAGTAACAATAAGCGTATAAGTCAGGAAAAGAATCCCCAAAATAAGCGCAAGAAACATAAAAATACCTATGATTGAGCTAAATATTTTTGAACGTTTTTGAAGCGCACTTGGTCTATAATTTTTAAGGAATCTGCTTTTAGGAGTACTGTCGGCCAGCCCAAGTTTTGCCTTAGACTGACTTTTTAGTTTTTCCCTATCAATTATCATTTTACGCTTTTTCTATTAAGCAAACTGCATGCGCCGCAAGACCTTCTTTACGCCCTATCCAACCCATTTTTTCATTGGTTGTGGCTTTAATGCCCACGTCTTCTGGAGATATTCCCAAAGTATTTGCAAGGCGTTCTTTGATAGCTTTTATGTGAGGCGCAATCTTAGGCGTTTCTGCAATCATAGAGCAATCTATATTCACAAGTTTGTAACCAAGCTTGCCGATTTCTTCGACAGCTTTACGCAAAATATCTTGAGAATCCATGCCCTTGCAAGCGTCTGAAGAATTAGGAAAATAATATCCAATATCGGGCAAGGCGGCAGCACCCAAAATAGAGTCTGCAATTGCGTGGCTTAGTACGTCTGCGTCTGAATGCCCAAGCGGGCCAAGTTTATTTTCAATTTTTACGCCGCCGATTATGCAGGGTCTGCCCTCTACTAATTGATGAACGTCATATCCATGTCCTATTCTAAATTTAGCCATTTTTTTCTTCTTTCTTTTTTAAAAATTCAACAATTAACAAATCTTCAGGAACTGTAATTTTAGGATTTGGCTGCAAGTTTTCTACTATTGTAATTTTGTGACCAAATGCGCTTGCTGCAGCAACGTCGTCTGTTATAGAAATTTTTTGAGCCTTAACCTTTTGATAAGATTCCAATATTAAACTGCGCTCAAAAACCTGCGGAGTCTGCATGGCCCAAAGCAACGGACGCTCTAAATCTGTAAGCATGCGCTTACGCAATTCTGATGGATTTGAATCTACACGCTTAATTGTATCTACAACCTTATTTGCAAGCACTGCGCAGCCGTCTGCTTCGACAGCTTCTTTTAATCTTTTAATATTTTCTGCGCCAACTAAAGGGCGGGCGCAATCGTGAATAAAAACATTTTTAATATCAGCACTGCAAGCTTCAAGACCATTTAAAACGCTGTCCTGACGCTCTGCGCCACCATAAACAAATTTATGAGAAATTTTCTGCAAGCTTCCTGCAAGTTCTTGTTTTATTTCTGCAATTTGCTCATCATTTCTGCAAACAAAAACCAGAAGTGAAACCACGCCGCTTTCTATAAATGAGTCTACGCTATGCGCCAACACAGGTTTGCCCAAAAGTGTTACAAGCACTTTGTCTTTCACACTTCCTCTCATTCTAGAACCGCCGCCTGCGGCAAGTAGTACTGCTGCGTTTTTCATTTTATTTTGAAAGTTCTGCAATTATTTCTTGAGCCGCTTTTGCAGGGTTTTGCGCCTTTAAAATTGGTCTGCCCACAACTATATAATTTGCGCCTGCGCTTGCTGCAAGGCTTGGTGTCATAATGCGCTTTTGCTCATTGGCGTCAGAACCCGCAGGGCGTATGCCAGGAGTAACAAGCGCAATATTGGGGCTTATAGATTTTCTTAAAATTTCAATTTCAAGCGGAGAGCACACTAAGCCCTCTATGCCGCTTTGCTCTGCCAATTTTGCAAGGCGCACCACTTGCTGCGATGCATTTGCGCCTACGCCTGTTTTTGCAAGCCCCTCATCATCAAAAGAAGTAAGCACTGTTACTGCTAAAATTAACAGGTCAGGCTTTGCTTCTTTTGCTGCTTTTAGGGCATCACGCATCATTTCTTCGCCGCCGCTTGCATGTATTGTGAGCATTGAAATTGGCAAATCTGCAAGGCTCTTTATTGCTGACGCCACAGTGTTGGGGATGTCGTACAATTTAAGGTCTAGAAAGACTTTAAAGCCCATAGCACCCACCTGTTTCACAAAATCAGGACCATATTTTAGGTACATCTGAAGTCCAATTTTTACCCACTCTAAAGAACCTTGTAGTTTTTCGAGCATTTCAAGAGCTTCAGTTTTGTTTGGCAAATCTAAAGCGAGAATCAGTTTGCAATGTTTTGACATAATTAAAATTTCTGTCATATAGATTTCCAATTTTTTAATAAAATGACAAGCTCAAACGCAATTTTCTCTCCTTGCAAAGTGAATTACACCCTTGCTATCACTGGCGTGCGCCCTGATGGCTTTCATAATTTGCTTAGCCTTGTTGCACCCACTAAATTGGGCGACGAACTTTCTATCAACGAAAGAGAAGATAAAGACAGCATTACTTGCAATCTTGAAGGCGTGCCTTGCGACGAATCTAACCTTGTCATAAAAGCTGCAATGCTTTTTAGAGAAGCTACAGGGCTTAAAAGATTTTTTGACTTTAATTTATTTAAACGCACCCCCCATGGCGCAGGCTTAGGCGGCGGAAGCTCTAACGGCGCAATTGCGCTAAAGTCTGTAAACGAGCTTTGCGGCAACCCTCTTACGCTTGACGAGATGTCTAATCTTTGCGCAAAAATGGGGTCTGACTGCCCCTTGTTTTTGATGGGCAAGGCCGTTGTAATGCGTGGGCGTGGCGAAGAAATTTCTTATCTGCCAAAAGAGGCTGAAGATCTTATATCTTCTTTAAAACTTTTAATTTTTAAGCCTGCATTTTCTATCAACACAGGGCTTGCATACAAGCGCATGAGAGAGCTTGGAAACATTTATATTCCAGAACTTGAAGCAGAAAAAGTTTTGGAATCTTGGCTAAAAAACCCTACTTTGGAGAATTTGCCTCTTTTAAATAATATGCAAATTCCTGCGTTTGAAAAGTACCCTGCGCTGGAGGCCATATTAAATTTTGTACGCAAAGAATATGATGTCCCTGCGATTATGAGCGGTTCGGGCAGCGCATGCTTTGCTATTGTAAATAAATTAGACGCAAGTCGTATTAAGTCTCTTAAAGATAATTTGTTTGAGAGACTTGGTTCTACTTGCTTCATATCTGAAGCATAAAATGAAAATAACACTATTAAAAAACAACACAGCACCTGCATTTTTAGGAGAAGATTATAATATCTCTTATTCTCAGGCCTACTCTATTATTTGCGACGCAAGTCAGAAAATTCCTGCTAATGTTTCTCGCATTGCAATTTTTGCAGAAAATTCTCCGCAGTGGCCTTGCGCTCTTTATGCAGGCTGGATGAGCAAATGTTCTGTGGTTCCTATGGACGCAGGGCTTACTGTTGCGGAAGCAGCCTTTATTTTATCAGACAGCGAAGCAGAATTTCTCTTCACATCAAAATCAAATTTAGAAAAAGCGAAAGAAGCAATTGCGCTTACAGGCAAAGAAATTTCTTTCTTTTTACTTGAAGATATTTCAAGCCCTATCACTGCGCAAGCGCCCGACGACTGGAAGATTGAATGCCTGCGCACAGACCTTGCCTTAATAGTTTACACATCAGGCACAACAAGTAATCCTAAAGGCGTAATGCTGACTTTCAACAACCTAAAAGCCAATATAGACGGCGTTGTTGATGATGGCTATTATTACACAAATATGCGCACGCTTGCAATGTTGCCACTTCATCATATTTTGCCTTTGGTGGGAACTGTTATTGGCGTGCTTTACGTGGGCGGATCTATGGTTTTTCCTAAGAGCGTTGCCCCTGCCGACATAGGCAGCGTTATGCGTAAACATAAGGTTACTATGGTAATCAGCGTGCCAAGATTTTACGAATTGGTGCACGCAAATATAATGGAAAAAGTAAATAAGTCGCCAATAATTAAGGCTTTATTTTTGCTTGCAAAGTGTGTTGGTTCTTTAAGATTTTCTCAAATTTTATTTGGTTCTGTGCATAAAAAATTTGGCGGCGCTGTAAAATTTTGGGTAACAGGCGGCGCAGCTTTAGACAAGTGTGCGTGGGCAGACTTAGTTACTATGGGCTTTAATGTTTGCGAAGGCTATGGAATGACAGAGGCCGCCCCTATCATATCTTTTCCACGTCAGGGCAAAGTTAAAATTGGCTCTCCAGGACAAGGTTTGCTTGGCAATGAAATCAGAATTGTAGACGGCGAAATTACAGTCAGGGGCGAAAGCATTACATCAGGCTACTATAAGCGTGAAACTGAAAATGAAGAGACATTTAAAAATGGCTGGCTCTATACCGGAGACTTAGGCTATATCGATGACGATGGCTATCTTTTTGTTACAGGCAGGCGCAAAGAAATCATAGTCTTGCCAAACGGAAAAAAATTAAACCCAATTGAAATTGAAGCCCAGCTAAAAGAAAAATCTAAAGAGATTGAAGAAGTTGGCGTGCTTGTTTATGAAGAAGTTTTGCAAGCAGTTATAAGGGTAAGTGAAGAATATCTTAAAAATGTTGGCGAAGAAAATATCAACACCGTAGTTCGTGAAAATATCATACTGCCTTACAACAGAGCAGTTGTGGCATACAAGCGCATAATGCGTTTTACAGTTTCAACAAAAGAATTTCCGCGTACAAGAATTGGCAAACTTAAGCGCTTTCAGCTGCCTTCATTTATTGAAAGCATAAATACCGATTTGCCCGAAAAGTCTGTATTTAAGCCGGAACCAGAGTCTCAAATTTATGAAGACTTAAAGAATTTCATGGCAATGCAATTGTCTGTGCCAATCACTGCAGACGCCCATCTAGAGATGGACTTAGGATTAGATTCCCTAGGTAAAATTTCTTTCCAAGAGCTCATAAAAGAAAGCTACAATGTGCAGATGAAAGAAGAAGATTTTGAAAAATACTCAAGTCTAAGAATGATAACTGAATATATAGAATCAGAAACAAATAAACCAAAAGAAGAAACAAAAACCAAATACTTAAGCTGGGGCGAAATATTGTCTAGCCACAATGGTCCTAAACCTAAGATTTCTAAACCTTACTTCTTTCATTTATTTACTTTATTAATCTCAAGGTACTATTTGCCTTATCGCTATACGCTTGAAGTTTCAGGGCTTGAAAATATCCCTGCTAAAGGGCCTGTAATTATTGCACCTAATCATCAGTCGCTTTGCGATGGATTTTTCTTTGCCACAAAAATTCCTATTAAAAGAATTTGGGGCATATATTTCTTTGCAAAAATCAGAGAAATGATGAAGTCGAATTTGATGAAGTTTTTTGTGCGCCACAGCAATATTGTTGTTGTGGATATTAAGTCTAACGTAAGAGAATCTCTTATGTGCCTAGCAGAAATTCTTAAGAACAAAAAGTCTGTAACTATCTTCCCTGAAGGCACAAGATCAAGAGACGGCGAAGTTGCAGAGTTCAAACAAACCTTTGCAATTTTGGCAAAAGAACTTGATGTAGAAGTTGTGCCTGCAGTTATTTCTGGCGCATATGAAGGCTTAACAACAAGGGCTGCACTTCCGCAAAAAGGCACTAAAATAACAATCAAATTTTTGCCTCCTGTTAAAGTTGGCAAAGACGAACGTTATAAAGAGTTTGCCGCAAGAGTTCGTGAAATTGTGGTGAAAGAAAAAGCCGCAATTGAAGGCAAAGAGTACATAGCAAACCAAGATTAAAAAACAAAAGCCCGACTAAAAAAAGTCGGGCTTTTAAATTTAAAGGGGTCAGGTTACCCACGGCACACTGAAAACGTCACTACCGCTGCTTCCTTCCGGACCTGACGGGGTTTGTGCGAATGTCTGTTGCATGGGACCCGACCTTAGAAAACAATAAACTCTTAAATTCAAAATCTTTGCAAGCGTTTTCTTAAAAATCTATAAAAAATTTGAATCTTAAAAAAATAATTTTCTTACGATACTCTCATAAAGTTTATATTTTTTTTATTATTTAATCCTTTTATGAATTTTTATGAAAAAACTCTTTTTATCTTTGCTTTCGCTATGTCTTCTTAGCCCTAGCTTTATTTTTTGTGCAGAAGAAAAAAATGCAAATGCAGAACTTAGCGAACAAGCAAAAGCTATGGGCTTAAGCAATGAACAGCTTGCTAAAATCTTAAGCAACCCTCTTGCAAATTTAATTATGCTGCCCTTTGAATTCGATTGGGATTACGGCGGAGGGCTCTACGATGAAGGTCAGCAGTTTTATACAAAAATTCAGCCTGTTGTTCCTGCACATATCAGCGATGATTTTTTGCTTATTTCAAGATTCATTATCCCTATTGAAAGCAAAAGCAATATGGGCTACCAAACAGAAACAGGCTTGGGCGACATCAGCGCATCTTTCTTTTTAACACCCAAAGCAGACAAATCTTTTCAATGGGGAATTGGCCCTATTTTTTTATTTCCAAGCGCAACAGAAAATCACTTAGGCAATAAAAAATGGGGCGCAGGCCCTTCTGTTGTAATGATAAGCCAAACAGAACATTGGACCCTGGGTCTGCTTGCAAGCCAAGTTTGGTCTTTTGCAGGCGACAGTTCCAGACCCTATATAAACGCAAGCTATTTGCAACCCTTTGTGGCCTACCACTTGCCACAAGCATATACCCTACTTGCAGAAATTGAATATACTTACGACTGGAATGGCAAACAAAGTATTTTTCCTATAAATCTAATGGTTTCAAAAGTTTTTAAAATAGGTAAAATGCCTATCAGCGTTGGCATTGGCGGCAGATACTATGTAGATAAACCAACAGGCGGCCCAGACTGGGGCGTAAGATTGGCAATAACTCTTGTACTTCCTGACTTTTTGTAATCAATTTTATTTTACAGATTTTCAAATTCTAAAAAAAAGAAACTACATTAAAATTTAAGAATTTTTGTTTTGTAATTATCAGGGTTAAAAGACCTGTCATCAAAGTCTTCATACTTAGGATCATAGGTGATTGAATGATATTCGCCATTACCAGTCTCCTCAGGAGAATTTACAATTTTTAAAGCTAACTCATGCAAATTTGGGTATGGCTCATACATAAGAAGTATTATTTGCTTTTGCTTTTTTGATAGCTTTCCAAAACGCAATAAATCAATACCTACACCTTTGTGTTTCATGTTTTCATTCCATAAAATATGACCTAAAAGTGTAGGTTTATTGCAAAATAGATTGTCTACAGATAAGTTCTGTTCTTTTTCAGCTTCAAGTAAGATATAATATGAGGACATAAAAACATTCCATCCTTCATCTCTAAAAAAATATTTTAATTTGTATAAAATACTTCCATTCATTCTGAACCCCAATATCTCATTTTTCATTAGATGCGCCCTGACTTTTTCTACATGGGTTTTCGGAATATATTTACTATAAAAAAAGAATGAAAATAGCGAAAAAAAAACTAGAACTATGAATAAAATTACCTTCATAGTTCTAGCCTTGTTTTA
>JAVBSE010000008.1:0-2678 GCA_031547315.1 Opitutales bacterium | reverse complement strand
AATATTTCGCCCCTTATAGATGTTATGTTTATTTTGCTGATTTTCTTTATTGTAACAATGGTATTTTCAGAAAAATCCGCACTTGGCATAGAACGTCCAAAGGCTGAATCTGCAGAGGTCTTAAATGAAAAAGCTTTAAATATTTTTGTGGATAAGGCAGGCAAAATTTTTGTGTCAGGCAAATCAGCAAATCTTAAAAGCCTTAAAACCGAGCTTGAAAATTACGCAAATAAAAACGTTGTAATAGACGCAGACGGCATTGTTGGAATTGCCAAAATTGTTGAAATAATGGACATTTGTAAAACAAGCGGCGTAAAGCAAATTTTCATTGCTGCGGACAATTTTAAAGAGGATGAAAAATGATTAAGTCGCTTTTTGAAATTAAAGATAATCCTTTGCAAAAACTTAAAGCATTTGCAGCTTCTGCGCTGCTGACTTTTCTTATTTTTGCAGTTTTGCCTTTTTCTCAAATAGGTCTTAAAAAAGAAAGTAAAGAATATATTTCAGTCAGTTTAAGTTCTGCGCAGCGCCATGCGGCGGCAAATGAAAGTGCGCAAAATAGCAGTGTTCAAAATTTTAATACGCTAAATACAAATGCCTTAAGTGAAAATTCTGCAAAAGAAATTAAAAAATTTTCACTGAGCCTAGATTCTAACTATGGTAATTTTACCTCTGGCACTTATTCTGTAAGTGGCGTTTTTGAACTTGAAGTTTTTAATAATATCGGTTCAGAGCTAGGCGCAAATTTTGCACTTCAAACTTTCAATTTAGAAGAGCTTGACAGACTTCCACAGCTTTTAAATTCTGCAAAACCGGAATACCCTGCAAGCCTTTTAAAAAGAGGCATAGAAGGAGAGGTTCGTTTGTCGCTTTTTATAAATCCCGATGGCAGTGTAGAGCTTGATAAAATTATTTTTTCCACTAATAAACTTTTTGAAGAAGCGGCACTTAAAATTTTAGAAAATTTGCGCTATGAAGCGCCTCTAAAAAATTCTGAAAAAGTAAGAGCAAATTTTATTCTTCCC
Source organism: Opitutales bacterium (assembly GCA_031547315.1). Taxonomy (GTDB): domain Bacteria; phylum Verrucomicrobiota; class Verrucomicrobiia; order Opitutales; family Intestinicryptomonadaceae; genus Intestinicryptomonas. The sequence goes on along the minus strand of JAVBSE010000008.1, from coordinate 1,653 downwards.
ATACCTTTTAAAATTTTGAAATGAAATCACTTTTTATAATTTTTATTTTTTCTTTATTTTTGCCTTTGTTTTTGAATGCAAAAACAGAAGTGCTTGCAAACGCTTATGAAGCAAAAGTCATGGCAAAAGTTAAGGAAGAAAAATCAGACAAACTGCGCCTTGAAATTCTTTTAGAGGCTGCTAAGTCAGAAAAAGCAGGCGCTGCAATTTTTTTCAATACAGCCAATTTAGCTGCTGGACTTTCAGACTTTAAAACAGCTTTAGAATTTTATAAAAAGGCGTTGAACCTAGAGCCTGAATTTTATTTGGCAAAACGCAACTTGGCATTCTTGTATTACAAAGAAGAAAAATATGAAGAAGCATCTGCATATTTTGCAGAAGCATTGCGTTTGTCAAATGATGATGTTTTAGGAATTTCTGAAGCTTTTGCTTCTGCACTTATTTCCCTAAAACGTTACGATGAAGCCTTAACAATTTTAGAAAATGCTCTTATTTTTGATGGAAAAAATCTAAATCTTATGCGCTCAAAAGCTTTTTGTTTAAAAGAAACAGGGCAATATGATAGGCTGGAAAAATATGCGAAATACGTCCTAAATTTATATCCTGATGAAGCTGTTTTTTGGAGACTGCTGGCACGTATAAATTTGGAAAAAAACAATGCAAATTCTGCAATTGCAAATCTTGAAGCCTTAAAAAAAATAAATGCCGCAAATGCTGAAGATATGATTTTATTGGGAGATGTTTACCTTAGTTTGAATCTGTTTTCAAAAGCTTTAGACGCGTATAAAAATCAAAAAATTTCTGACGACAAATCAGTAAGGATAGCAAAATATTTAATTGCAAACAGTGCCATTAGTGAGTCCAAAAAAATCTTGGAAAATCTTGAAAAAGACTCCGCAAAATATTGGGAAATAGACGCTCTTATTTTAAAAGCAGAAGGCAAGAATTCTAAAGAATCATTTGAAAAATCTTACAAGAAAGATCCTTTAAATGCCTTTATAGCGCTTAGTTTGGCAGATATTGCATTGGCGGAAAAACAGGTGGAATCTGCAAAAATTTATTATAAGTTGGCAATGAAAGATTATCGCTTGCAGTCTTTTGTAGGGCTTGCAAATGTTGAAATTTTAGATGGCAATTATAAGGCTGCTTTAAAAATTTTAAAAGAGGCAAATTTAGAATTTAATTCTAAAGAAATCGCTAAATTTATTTTTGATTTGGAAGGATTTTCAGATGCTCAAAGATAGAGTTCAAATAATGGGAATTTTAAATCTTACGCCGGATTCATTTTCTGACGGAGGAAAATTTTGCACTCTTGAAAACGCTTTAAAACAGGCAGAAAAACTCATTAAAGATGGCGCTGATATTATTGATATTGGCGCCGAATCCACACGCCCGGGCTCTTTAGAAGTTCCTGCTGATGAAGAATTAAACAGGCTTATGCCGACGCTTATTGAGATAAGAAAAAATTTTAAAGAAATTAAAATTTCAATAGATACTTATAAAGGCACAGTTGCTCAAAAAGCCTTGGAAAATGGCGCAGATATTATAAACGACGTTTGGGGCGGAATGCGCTCTATTTTCTTTTCTGAAAAGACTTTATCTACTTTAAAAGTTGCAAAAGAATTTGGCTGCAAAATTATTTTAATGCATAAT
>JAVBSE010000146.1:0-4065 GCA_031547315.1 Opitutales bacterium | reverse complement strand
TCAAAATCTTTAACGCCAAAAACACGCATCAAAAACTTTTCTTTTGTACTCTCAGAAAAATTTGTAGATGTGCCTTCAAAAATTTCAGGGGCTATGCCGCGCTCTCCATCAACAGGGAAGGGCGTGCCGCAAAGGGCTATGCGCATTTTAGATTCGGGAAGCTTCTCCAACATAAAATCTGCAGCCCAAACGCCAAATGACCAAGCAGCTGTATAGACTTCTAGGTATGAAAAAATTTCTTCAGGAATCTCGCAATCAAAGTTGCGATAGTCTGAGAACATAATTACGTCAAAGTCGTCAAAATCAAAATCTTTTATAAGATTTTCGTCAGAAGCAAAGCCTCCAAAAAACATTAAAAGTTTATGAGATTCTGTTTTTTTAATCCAAGAAATTTTCATATAAATCAGGTAGTATGCAATATCTTTTGCGTGCAAAAGTCAATTTCTTCTGGCGCAAGTGCCCCAGATAAGGAAAATCTGATTCTTGCTGCGCCCTTTGCAACTGTGGGGTATCTTATTGCGGGGGCGTAGATGCCTTCAGATTTTAATTTCTGTGCAAGTTCCAGTGTTTTATTTTCATCGCCAATTAAAAGCGGGGCAATTGCGCTTTTGCCCAAAATTTTTAACCCTTTTAACTTGTCTCTAAAATGTTTTTGAAGTGCAGAAAGTTTTTCTCTTTGTGTGTGCATTGTACGCATTTTTTTGAAGGCAAAATTTGTCCACATCAAACTGACAGGAGGCAGCGCAGTTGTGAATATCAAAGAGCGTGTTTTGTTTACAAAAAAATCTTTCCAGACTTGCGAGCAAACTACAAAAGCGCCTTCGCTTGCAAGTGCTTTGCCAAGTGTGCACATTATAAAATCTATTTGAGAAATCAGCCCTGTATCTTCTGCTGCGCCAAGCCCAGACTTGCCTAAAACGCCAAAAGAATGCGCTTCGTCAATATACAAAAGAGCATCAAATTCATTTTTAATTTTTACTAATTCATGCAGGTCTGCTAAGTCGCCATCCATGCTGAAAATACTTTCGCTGACAATCAAAACTTTATTAAAATTTGAGCGATTTTCTGCAAGAAGCTTGCGCAGATGTTCATAGTCGTTATGCGCAAAGCGCAAGTATTTTGCGTCAGATAATTTTAGCCCGTCAATTATACTTGCGTGCACTAATTTGTCTGCCAAAATAAGGTCTCCTTTTTGACAGATGGCAGGTATAAGCCCTGTATTTGCGTGATATCCGCTGTTAAAAATTAGGCAGGGTTTGTTGTAGCTGCGTTCAATTTCTGCTTCTGTTTCTGTATAGCTTGGGAAATTTCCTGTTAAGAGCCTTGAGGATGCGCTGCCAAATAAAAAATCTTTTGTATTTGGAAGCGATTGTAAAAATTCGTTTTGAATTTCTGAATTTGCGGCAAGACCAAGATAGTCATTAGAAGCAAAGTCCAGGTAAGATTTTTCGCCTTCAAAAATTTTTGAACCTACACGCCTTAAAGTTTTTAATTCTCTGAAAAGGCCAAAATTTTTGAGATTTTGCAGCTCTTTATCCATTTGAAATTTCCTCTTCTACTGCGTCTAAGAAATTTACGCAAAGCGTTTCTAAATCTTTATCAGAAATTACAAAAGGAGGCATTAAATAAGCAAGTTTCCCAAATGGGCGCACCCAAATTCCACGCTCAACAAAACGTTTTTGTATGCGTTCTAAATTAAGATTTTTTTCAAGCTCTAAAACGCCGATTGCGCCAAGTATGCGCACGTTTTTTACGCCTTTAAAACTTAATGCTTTCGGCAAAATTTCTTTGAAAGTTCTTTCAATTCTCAAAACATTTTTTAGATATTCTGGGGCACATACAAGCTCTAAGCTTGCATTTGCTGCAGCGCAGGCCAGAGGATTGCCCATAAATGTTGGCCCATGCATGAAAACTCCGCCTTCGCCTTCAGAGATTTTTGTGGCAATACGTTCAGAGCAAAGTGTTGCAGCAAAGCTCAAGTAGCCCCCTGTGATTGCTTTACCAAGGCACATAATGTCTGGTTTTACATTGGCATGTTCACAGGCAAAAAGTTTACCTGTTCTGCCAAAGCCTGTTGCAATTTCATCTGCAATTAAAAGTATATTTAGCTCTTTGCAAATTTTTGCGGCGTCAGATAAAAATTTAGGATGATAAAAACGCATTGCGCCTGCGCCTTGCACTATCGGCTCAAGAATCAGGGCTGCAATTTCGTCTTTGTGCGCTTCTAATTTTGTGCGCAGGTTTTGAGTGTCGGCTTCATCATACTTGCCGCCAAAAATACTTTTGGGAGAGTCTGCAAAAATTTGCACATTCAGCGCGCCTGAAAAAACAGAGTGCATTCCTGTTACAGGGTCGCAAACAGACATTGCGTGCCAAGTGTCGCCATGATAGCCCTTAGTTATGCTTGCAAATTTTGTGCGCTTAACTTGCCCCAAAGCCCGCTGATATTGCAAGGCCATTTTCATTGCAACTTCAACAGCAACAGAGCCGCTGTCGCAAAAAAATATGCGTGTAAGATTGTTCGGAACTATTTCTAATAAAGATTTTGCTAGCTTAATTGCAGGTTCGTGCGTGAGGCCCCCAAACATTATATGGCTAAAATTTGAAAGCTGATTTTTTATAGCTTCATCAATTTTAGGATTTTTGTAGCCATGCACGACAGACCACCAAGACGACATTCCGTCTATAAGCTCACGCCCATCTGCAAGTTTAATCCTTGCGCCCTCAGCAGACTGCGCAAGATACACGCTTAAAGGATTTGTCGCCGAAGTGTAAGGGTGCCAAATATGCGCCCTATCGAAGTCTAAAAGCTCTTTAGAATTCATAGCCAAGTTTTTTTAGAAGTGCAAAGTCGTCTGCCACAGTGCTGCCAAGCGTTGTAAGCATATCGCCCACAATTGCTGCGCTAACGCCGCTTTTAAGGGCTTTTTCTTGAAAGTCTGCAAAGCTTGAACGCCCCCCTGCAAAACGAATTTGTGCCTTAGGGTTGATCAGCCTAAATATTGCAAAACACTTTAAAATTTCTTCAGCGCTTAGTGCTTTTGCATTTTCAAGAGGCGTTCCTTTTATTGGTTGAAGCACATTTATTGGGATAGATTTTACACCAATTTCACGCAGAGTTATTGCAAGTTCTATACGCTGATTTTGGGTTTCACCCATGCCGATAATTCCGCCGGAACAAACTTCTATGCCTTCTTCTAAAGCCCACTTAATTGTTTGGATTTTTTCTTCAATTGTGTGCGTTGTGCAAAGCTTGCCAAAAAAAGATGGGGCAGACTCTAGGTTGCAGTGATAGCGTGTCATCCCTGCAGCTTTTAGTTTTTTAAGCTGGGCTTTGTCTAAGAGCCCTAAAGAGCCGCAAAGGTCTATTTTTAGCTCTGAATTTAACTTTGAAAATGTGGCGCAAATTTTTTCAAAATCGTCTCCTTTTTGGGCTCTGCCTGAAGTGACTATTGAGAATCTGCCTATGTTTAAATTTTGCGCAGCGCGTGCGGCATTTAAAATTTCTTCTGCTGGCATTAAAGGATAGACATTCACACCTGTTTTGTTGTGGGCTGACTGAGCGCACCATTTGCAATTTTCAGGACATCTGCCTGAACGCGCATTTATGATAGAGCAGGTTTCGATTTTATTGCCTAAGAAGTGTTCGCGAACTTTGTTTGCAGAGTTTAAAATAGTTTCAAGACTTTCATTTAAAAGAAAGTTTTGCGCTTCTGCAAAGCTAAGTGTGCAGCCATTTATAATTTTTTCGCCCAAGTCCATAAACCCTTCCAAAGCTTGTTTTTTTTAGATTTAAGTGCAAGTAAAAAAGCCTTAAGTTTTCTATATTCGTGCTTGAAATATATTTTTAATTTAGCAGAATGCTAGTTGTTTTTAGATGATAAAACTTTCTTCACAAGGCTTTGATGACTTGAGCGATTCTGATGGGAATAACCCCAATTTAAACGCTAATTCTTTTGTGCGTTTTTTTAACCTTAAAGTGTTTTTAAATATTGCGCTTTTTGTGTGGATATTGGTTTTTTTGTCTTTTATCATAATCACAATGGCCGCAAGATCGGAAGAGCA
>JAVBSE010000081.1:0-4659 GCA_031547315.1 Opitutales bacterium | reverse complement strand
GAACTTGGCGATGAAGATAAGCTTACTGTTTTTAGGGCACGCAAAATTCAAAAATTCTTGTCGCACCCCTTCCACGTTTCAGAAGTGTATACAGGTGTTCCGGGCGTTTACGTAAAAACTTCAGACACAATTAAGGGCTTTAGAATGATATTAGATGGAGAGCTTGATCACGTTAATGAGAACGACTTTTTCAACAAAGGCACTATCGAAGACGTACTTGCAGCTCACGAAAAATCTCAGCAAAAAGCAGCAGCCCAAACAGCTGCCGAAACTACTAAGTAAATGACGCTTTACCTTGAAATAGTCACCCCCGATGGCATAGTCTGGAAGTCCGACAAAGTCGACTCTGTGATAGTGCCGACAAAAGCAGGTGAGATTCAAATTTTTCCTGGGCATATACCTTTAGTTTCAATTTTAGAAGCTGGCGACCTTGGTGTTTTTTGCGGTGGCGAAAGGGAAGATATAGCAGTAGATAAAGGTTATGTGCGCATTATTGCAGATACTGTTTCAATAATTACAGAAGCTGCAATAGAGTTTAAAAATATTGATGAAGCTGAAGCGCAAAAAGCAAGAGAGCTTGCTGCAAAGGCGCTTGAAGAAGCAAAAAACAGGCGTGAAATTGATCCTGAAGAAATAGAGCGTTTGGAGGCTACTATGCGTTTTGCGATAGCAAAACAACTTGTTAGAAAAAGGAAGTAGTGAAATTGGGCTAATATTCCGTTTCAAAAAAATCCCCACTAGTCATGTACTATTTGTACACTCCTAGCGGGGATTTTTTGTGAATACTCATCTTAGCCACAATTTGACTATATTTTTTTCAGAAATTTCTTGCGCAAAATTGCCAAACTTAAAGCAAAAAATCCAAAGCAAATTGCGTAAGTGCTGGGTTCTGGGATGATTTGGGCATAAATCAAATCTGCAAGCATTTTGTGCCCCGCAGTTGTGGGGTGCACATCATCATAAAATAAATATTGCGCGGCTTCGTATTCGCTTGGCAAATTTTCATTATTGTATGCGTCTAAAAGGCAAGTTGTAGTGAAGTCAAATCCATAGGCTGCAGGTTCTGCCAAAATTTCGTTAAACATGGAATACATGTCTATGCAAATAAAATCAATATCTGCGTTTGCAAGCATTAGAATTTTAAGACCTTTTGCCAGAGTATCATTAAAGGTTTCTGAAAAGAGGCTTGCATTGGCTCTGTCTGTTTCGCTGTCTTTATAGCAGGGCGTTAAGCCTATATCTGGCAGATTTAATATGAGAATATTTTCAGCTCCCTTGTCAATAAGATGAGATAAATTTGAAAGCATATCGTTTGCTGCTTTTTTTGCAGTGCCAACATAGTCTTCCTTAATTAAAATAGTGCCTGCAAAAAATAAATTGTTTGCACCTGCCCAAACTGCAACAAGATCATCTTTGCCGAAGTTTGTTTCATACCTGTCAAAGCCAAGCGTGGCATCTTTAACATTTCCAAGAGGACCTTTTTCGCCATAAATTTGTTCATCAACACTTAGAATTCCAGCAATAGATGTAGTGCCCCAACTTGTCATTCCGCCGCCATAGGCAAAGTTGATATTGCCATTTGCAAATTTATCGCCATCTGAATAATTTTTTGAAGCGCCGGCCGTATTTACATTTAGTTTTTGTGCAAGATACTCGCACCAAACGTAGCCATTGCTCCATCTTCCGTTTAGATTTAAGTCTTGAGTGTTAGGTGCATTACCTACATCGGAAAGGGAGTCTCCAAAAATAAATAGATTATCGTAGGCAAACGAACTTACTGAAATTAAGAAACTAAAAACTGCAGCTTTAAAAATTTTCATGCGCATATAAAAAATTATTTTTTAGCTGCAGTCTTTTTCTTGGCAGGGGCTTTTTTTACAGTTTTTTTTGCTTTTGCTGCGGGCTTCTTTGAGCTTTCTGCGCTGTCGTCAGAGCCGCTGCAGCGATAGCCCAAGCTTTCAAAATATTCCTTGTGAGTTTGAGCAACTTCCAAATATTTTTCCGCCCATACACGCACTTTTTTGCGAGCTTCCAAATCCATAGTTTTAACAACTTTGGCAGGCATACCCATAACTACAGAACCATCGGGAATTATAGAGCCCTTTGTAACAAGTGCACCTGCGCCAATTACGCACTGATTCCCAATTTTTGCGCCATCTAAAATTGTAGAGCCCATTCCCACTAAAGTTTCGTCGCCAATATCGCAGGCGTGCAGTATTACGCCATGGCCAACAGTTGTGTACTTGCCAACCTTTACGCCATAGTCGTCTGCAAGGTGAACCATTGTGCCGTCTTGAATGTTAGAGCCTTCTCCAATTTCAATAGAATTGATATCTGCCCTAAGTACAACGCCCGGCCAAATGCTTGCTTTTGCGTCAATTTTTACTGCGCCAATTACAACAGCGTGCGGGCTTACATAAGCTGATGAAGCCACTTTGGGGCTTTGTTTAAAAAATTTCTTTAATCTTTCTTTTGTTGTCATAAATTTTTTTGTGTTGCTCTTAAGTCAGAGGCAAATTTTATAAGAAGTCAAGCATCTGTAATTTGACTTTTCCAAATCACTGCACAAAAAAACGCTTTCTAATTGAAAGCGTTTTCTTCTGTTTTTGCATAAATTTCTTAAGCGGGCGATGAGGCTTGACCACGCAAGTTTGCAAAGCAAAGCTTGCGGGAAGAATGATTGCAACGCAATCACCCTAAGCGTAGCGAATGGGCGAGACGAGCACCACTGTGCGAGCGAGTTCAACTCACAAGCTCGACCTTGGCAAGGGAGAGGATTCCTACAAATCTCCAAATCAGTGCACAAAAAAACGCTTCCTAATTGAAAGCGTTTTTATTTATTTTTGCGAAAATTTCTTAAGCGGGCGATGAGGCTCGAACTCACAACCTCGACCTTGGCAAGGTCGCGCTCTAGCCAATTGAGCTACGCCCGCAAAAATCTCAAAACTGTTTTAATAATTTTGAAGTTGCTGATACTGCTTTTCTATTTGCCTATGTCAAGCCCTAAAAGGAAAGCTTTTTGGAAATTTTTTGGAGATACTACGAACCCAGACGTTTCTAAAATTTCCTGCACTTTTTCATCATATAATATTTGCAAAAGTCCCTTAAATTTTTGTGTGTTTTCAGCCTTGTACACAACGTAAAAATCTAAAGACATAGGGTAGTCGCCATTATGCACGTTTTCTGCTGTGGGTTTGAAGGCGATAGAATTTTCTTTGTCTTGATGTTTGTCTAGCACCGCAAGCACTTTTACGTCAGGAAGCTTTGGGTCAAAGCTTGCAATGCCAATTGCACTGCCGCTGTTTCTTACAGTATCTGTAACTCTTTTTGTGCTTTCTTTAATTTCTACTTTGCTTGAAATGTTTGAATTGTTTAGGCACTTGCTTTTAAAAAGTTCCAGAGCCAAGCTTTCTTTTAAGTTTGTAGATATGGCAAGTATGTTCTTAAAAGGAGCTTTTTCTTCGTCAGAAAGTTCGCCTTTTTGACCTTCCATTCCAAAAATAAATTTAAGCTGATCCACTGAAATTTCTTCAAGAGGATTTGCCTTATTTACAATAATTGCAGCAACTTGATGCGTATATGGCACATATTGAAACCCTTCCAATTTTTTTTGCCCCTTTAATAGCGCAACAATTGCAATGTCTGCATTGCCTGCATTTAAGGCGGCAATAGAGTCTCTTGTGCCGACCATATTTATTTTAAGGTCAATATTGCGAGACTTTGCGTAGTCAGAAATCTTAGCGGAAATTTTTTCGCCTACAACGTCGCTTCCAACAAGTCTTATGGGGTCTGCAAAAAGCGCAAAGCCGGGGATAGCCAGCAGGGCGGCAAGTAAAAGTTTACTCTTAAAAATTTTTTTCATATTGGCGTCTTATCTTATTTATAGTCCTTTATGCTTCAAGCAAAAAGTGATTTACAAATTTTTTAAAGCAAAGGGGCATGATACTCACAAAAGCAGCTTTATAAAAACAAAAAAAGCGCCTTAAAAAAGACGCTTTTAAAATTAAAATACAAAGACTATTTTTTGATTTCTTTGTGTATTGTGCGACGCTTCAATGAAGGATTGTACTTCATCTTTTCAACCTTCTCGACCTGTTTGCGAGGGTTGCGCGTTGTCAAATAACGTGACGGAGATTTACCTTCTTTACGGGCTTCCGAGCACTCCAATATTACTGTTTCTCTTGGCATAATCTGAAATTTTTAAATTGTTAAACTGCGTATAGTGGCAAAAGCGTTTAAGTTTTCAACACTTTTTTTTAAAAACTTTTTATTTAGGCTTTTTTAGAATTTTCTATGTATTTTCTTGCGTCTTCTTTTGACGTAAAAATGCCTATAATAGTGTCTAAATTTGCAAGTTTTAAAACGCCCAAAACAGCGCTTTGAGGATTTAAAATCACAAAGCACTTAGAATTCCTTTTTGCGTCTTTTGCCAACTGCAAAAGTTTGCGAATGCCCAAAGAAGCCATATATTCCACTTTGCACATATCCAAAATGACGTCTTTTTTTGCAGTCATAGTCGAAAGAGGCATTTCTACCATTTCAAGACCATTTGCGTCCATACGTCCGTCAAGCCCCAGTACTACGAGCTCATCACTATATTCAATCAAGTTTAAATTCATAAGCTAATTTTCTTTTTTACGACTCTAGAAATTTGAAAAA
>JAVBSE010000179.1:0-5555 GCA_031547315.1 Opitutales bacterium | reverse complement strand
CTTTTCAAATTTTGCAAATATGGGCTCTGCTATGTTTTGGATTGGGCTTATATTGATTTTGTCTGCAATATTTTTTAAGCTGAGCGCATTTCCGTTTCAGTTTTGGGCGCCGGACGTTTATCAAGGGGCGCCAACGCCTGTTACAGCTTTTATGGCAACAGCTTCTAAGCTTGCGGCAGCCTTTGTTTTTTACAGTATTTTAAAGTCGCTTCCAATTATTCCTCAAATTGTAAATATTTTTGCAGTGATTGCAGTTTTGGGAATCATTATAGGAAACTTAGGAGGTCTTTTAGAAAAAAATACCAAGCGCATTATGGGTTTTTCAGGAATTGCAAATGCAGGCTATTTGATGGTGCTTTTTACATTTATAGCTTCGGCAAATTCAAGTGTGGATACAGCTTTTGAACTTAGCATTTTAAATTTCTATTTGTTTGCGTATATGCTTGGCTCTTACGCTGTTTTCTTTGTTCAGAATTTGTATTATAAAGAGGACGATTCTTTTGTTACTGTTGATGACTATAAGGGACTTTGGAGAAAGTCCCCGGTGGCAGCGTCTACGCTCTCGGTGGGCTTGGCATCGCTTGCTGGCATTCCTCCTTCGGCGGGATTTTTCGCAAAACTTTTTGTGATTATTTTGGCCTTTGCTACGCAAAAGTACCTGCTTGCAACTATCATGACATCTGTGCTTATTGTGGGTTCTGCAAGTTCTATTTACTACTACTTTAAGTGGATCAGAGCGGCCTTTGAAGATTCTGATGAGCCTTCAAAGTTTGCGCAGCCTGAATCTACTGCGCCGCTAATGATAGTTATAGCCCTTGCAATATTATCACTGGGCGTTTACTTCTTTGCCTTCTGGCAGTACTAAGAAAATTAATAGTAAATAAAAAAGGATGCTAAGTTTGAAAAAGCATCCTTTTTTTGCAGATAAATTTTATGCAAAACTTAAACGTTAAAAATATCTTCTTTCGATTTTAGAGGATAATTTTTAGGGTAGGGGAATGTTGCAACCCCAGACGCTATTGCAGCCTTTGCAACTGCGTCAGATACAAAAGTTATTAAGCGTTTGTCTGATGGCTTAGGTATAATATAGTCTTTGCCAAATTCAATTTTATCTACGCCATAGGCCTCGCAAACTTCTGCAGGAACAGGTTCTTTTGCAAGCTCTGCAATTGCACGCACTGCGGCAAGTTTCATATCTTCATTTATGCGTTTGGCACGAACATCTAATGCGCCCCTAAAAATATAAGGAAAGCCCAAAACGTTATTTACCTGATTTGGAAAGTCCGACCTGCCTGTAGCAATAATCACATCTGAACGTGCTTCTTTTGCAAGGTCTGGCATGATTTCAGGGTTAGGATTTGCGCAGGCAAAAACTATGGGGTCTTTTGCCATTGTTTTTAAATCTTCAGGAGTCAAAAGATTTGCGCTTGAAAGCCCTATAAAAGCGTCTGCACCTTTTATTGCATCGCTTAGAGTGCGCTTTTTTGTATTTCTTGCAAATTCCGCTTTTTGAGGGTTTAGGTCTTTACGCTCAGTATGCAAAACGCCCTTGCTGTCTAGCATGATTATGTTTTCAGGATTTGCGCCAAGGCTGATAAGCAGCTTCATGCAAGAGCTTGCTGCTGCACCTGCGCCCATGCAAACTATTTGTATATCAGACAATTTTTTACCCACAATTTCCATGGCGTTTAACATGCCTGCGCCTGTAACAATTGCAGTACCATGCTGGTCGTCATGAAATACAGGAATGTCGCAAAGCTCAATAAGTTTTTGCTCTATTTCAAAACATTCGGGAGACTTAATATCTTCAAGATTTATGCCGCCAAAAGTTACAGAAATATTTCTCACAGTTTCTATAAAAGACTTTGGATCTGTAGTATCAACTTCAATGTCAAACACATCAATGCCTGCGCATTTTTTGAAAAGCAAACCCTTACCTTCCATAACAGGTTTTGACGCAAGCGCTCCCAAATTTCCAAGTCCCAAAATTGCAGTCCCGTTTGAAATAACAGCAACTAAATTACCCTTGATAGTGTAGTTGTAAACAGTCTGCGGATTTGCCGCAATTTCCTTTACAGGTTCAGCAACACCGGGGCTATACGCAAGCGAAAAATCTTTTGCCGTATTTGCAGGCTTTGAAATTTCTACTGATACCTTTCCCGGACGTGGTTTGCTATGATACTCTAACGCTTTTTCTCTTAAATCTGACATCTCTTAAATTCTGCCCCACAATGCTTTAAGAGTAAAAAATTTAATCTTAAAGCAGCAGGATACCCCTCTAACTTTAAGAGGAAATACAAGAAAGTATTGCATAGTACATTGCAAGTCTTTTTTACTGTGTTAAGTAAAATTATTTCACTAAAAAATGCTCATTAAAAATAAAAAATCCCGAACTTATTTTCGGGATTTTAAGATATTTATATTAGCGATTTCTGCGTCGTTTTGCTTTGGCCATTCCCAAATTTAAGTCAGGCTCATTCCTGTAAGAAAAACCTTCCAAAAGACGACGTTCAATTGGCCTATCTATAAAGCGTTCTATGCGCTGCAAAAATGCAAGCTCTTCAGGGGCAAAAAGTGTTACAGCCTTGCCTTCGGTTTTGGCTCTGCCAGTTCTGCCAATTCTGTGAACATAGTCTTCTGAATGCTCGGGAACATTGTAATTTATAACGTAGCTTACATTACTGATGTCAAGCCCTCTGGATGCAATATCTGTTGCAACAAGTATGTTTGTGCGTCCTTCTTTGAAATCTGCCAAAGCTTTGTCGCGCTCTTTTTGAGTGCGGTCAGAGTGTAGGGTAGAGACTTTGTAGTCATGTGCACTTAGCCACTCGCTGATTCTGTCTGCATCCATTCTTGTGCGTGTGAAAACTATTATATTTTCGTCTTTTACGCCTTTGAGTATAGACAAAATCATGTCGTACTTTTGAATTGCATCAACTGGGTAGATAAAGTGCTCAATAGTTTCTGCGGGCGAATGTATAATGCCAATTTCAATGCGCTCAGGCTCTGTAAGCGCCCACTTTGCCAAATTTAAAACAGCAGGCGGCATAGTTGCGGAAAAGAACAAAGTTTGCCTGTCTTTAGGGCAATAGCGAATAATATTGGAAACATCTTCAATAAAGCCCATGTCGAACATTCTGTCGACCTCGTCTAAAACTAAATATTTTATTCCGGACAAATTCACCTGCTTATTTCTGATTAAATCTAAAAGTCTGCCAGGTGTTGCAATTAGTACGTCAACGCCATTTTTAAGCGCTCTGATTTGCTTGTCCATAGGCACGCCGCCTTGAATGAGCGCAGCTTTGATGTCGGAATATTGTGCAAAAGATTCAAATGCGCTGCAAATCTGCGCTGCAAGCTCTCTTGTTGGGCTTAAAATGAGGGCGGAAGTCTTATTAGAAACTTCCATCTTATCTATAATAGGAAGCGAAAATGCTGCAGTTTTACCTGTTCCTGTTTGCGCAGTTCCTACAATATCTTTGCCCGATAATGCAACAGGGATAGCCTTTGTCTGAATTTCAGTGGGCTCCTGATAGCCAAGGCTGCGAATTGCTGCAAGCGTCTTATTATTCAAGCCAAGCGCTGCAAACAAAGGCACATCAGCGCTTAGTGTTTCAGGAGACTCTATTTCAGGAAGAACTTTTGCCTCTCTTGAAACATTTTCTATTGGCTGAAATTCAGGGCGCTTGCCTCTGGAATTTCTTTGCTTGGGGCGTGAAGAATCTCCGCGTTCAGGAGCTTTTCTAAATTTGTCTTTAGAGTTTACGCCTTCTGTTTTTTGTTTAAAATTCTGATTTTTAGAAGACTTGTTCTTGAAGTTTTTTTCAGAATTATTTTTCTGTTTATTTGCGCCTGCATTTTTTTTATGCGCAGCAGTTTTTGATTTTTTTTGGTCAGACTTTGATTTTCCAAAACTTAAAAGCCCTCCCAAAGACAATATTTTCTTTACTAATTTCATTGAATTAAAAAATGTTCTTCATTTTAAAAAAAATTTGCAAGCAAAATTAGCAAGATAAAAAACTGTTAAAATTTTAAAATGAAATTGACAGATTAAGATAAAATGAATTCACTTTCTGCATGTTTCGATTACCTCGTATTACAGTTTTAGTATTTTCCCTATTTGCAACGCTGGCTGCATATTCTCAAGCAGATATGCCTGTTGAAATCTTGCAAAAATTGGACAATAAAGCAAAAGAACTTTATCCCGATAAAGCCAGAGAACAGCAATCTTGGATAGATTCCCAAGTTGCAGCATGGCAAACAATACCTTTATATAAGCCTACAAAGGGCAATGAAGTTTACTTTGCCGAAATTATCAAAATGGCTGATGAAAAGTATCCTCTAGACTTTAAAGCCAAGCTAGATTTTATCATGAATATGAGCATTGGACTTGAAATGATAGACGCTTTTGCTTCTGCGTATCCTGATAAGGCAGAATTTTTGAAGCTCAAAGAAAATGTCATTCTAAAGCACCCGGCAGACTATGGCGCTGCTGCAAAAGAATTTGAAAAACTTTCAATTGCTGTGATGGAAATTAAAATGCTTCCTATCCCGGAAGGATTAAATAAAGACGTTTACGAAGCAATTAAACTGGGCTTGGCACTCAAGTTTAAGAACGACTTTGAACGCCAAAAGACAGAACTTACAGCTCTTTATGATCGCTTTCAGGCGCTTGCATTGCACGAGCAAATTCAAAAGAGCTTAGAGCAAAATCAGGGCGAAGTTACAGTTTCTATGTCAGAAAAAATGAATGAAGCCAAAAAGTACTTAAGCTCTGCGGCTCTTTTAATTCAGGGCGACACTGCTATGGGCTTCTTAATCAATATTAGGGGTAAAGACGCAATAATTTTCCCTTCTGACGCTTATGATGCACGTTCAATTTCTATTACAAACAAGTATGACGAACGCATTGGCTTTGAAGATGTTTATGCATCAAAAGACGTACCTTTAGTTATTGCGTTTGTAAAATCTTTACCAAATGGAATTCAAAAGATTGAAATTGCAAAAGAAACTGAGCTGCGTGAAAACATTGGCAATGAAGTTTTCATGTTCTCAACAGAACTCAGAAATGAAAATATAAGCAGAACAAGAATTGTCTCTATTGGCGAGTATGTAAACATTTCAACAAAAATTTCAAATGCTACTAAGCTTGGTTCAATAATTGTAAATCCCGACGATAAAAAAGCACTTTCAATTGTAGTTAATAAGAGAAATTTTTCTGATATCGGTAATTTTGGAAATAGCGCTGATGTTAAGCACGTTATAAGAGAAATTTCCGGTGTAAATCCTGTAAAAGCTGCAGTAAGAATTGATAAGCTAGAAAATTGGGAACGTCTTGATAACCAAACTTACACAAATCAAAGCGAAGCGCTTGAACAGTTTAAAAAGCATAATCTTGAATATTTAAACTTCTTTACTGCAACAAGTTTTTCTTCTTTGCAGGGTTATGAAGTATTCAGAGACATATATTCTAAATTTTCAGATGAAGGTAAGTCAAAGTATGACAAGCCTTCGCAGGAAAAGTTGGTAAGAGACATTATTGGCTCGCTTATACA
>JAVBSE010000128.1:0-7618 GCA_031547315.1 Opitutales bacterium | reverse complement strand
AGCCTGCCTGTTGTTGCAATTAAGATGTCTGCGCCATCTTTTAAATCTTTAACCTGAGGCACTTGTGAAACGCCTCCAAAAATTTTAACAATTTTTAAATTAAGATATTTACTGTAAGACTTTGCATTTTCTGCAACTTTAGAGCCCGAAGTTATGGCGCTTGCGTCTTCAATTGTAAAAAATCCTAAACATATAAAAATAGAAAGCAAGAGCCCTACTGTTGATAAAATCGACCAAACTCTTTGCTATGTGGATAAAGAAGACAAACCTGCGCTGATTAAGCATCTAATAAGCCGCAAATTTGCAAAAGATTCCAATGCCATTGCTCTAGTCTTTTGCCGCACAAAACATGGCGCAAACAGGCTTGCAGCCAAGCTTTCTGCAGATATTTTTAACGCTTCTGTGATACATGGCAATAAATCGCAATCTGCAAGAAAGTCTGCTTTAGAAAGATTTAAAAGCAGAGAAAGTAAAGTGCTTATTGCAACAGATATTGCTGCAAGAGGAATAGACGTAAAAGATATGTCGCTTGTGATAAATTATGAGCTCCCCGAAGAGCCAGAAACCTATGTGCACCGCATAGGCAGAACTGCAAGAGCAGAGGCTTCTGGGGAGGCAATCTCATTTTGCAGCCCGGAAGAAGTTGGCTTACTTGCTGCAATAGAAAGATTTATCAAAAAGCCTATTTCAGACCAAGAGGAAAACCCCTATCATTCTTTGAGCGCAGAAGAATTAAAGCGCAGCGGCAAAAAAGTTCCTTTTGTGCGCAAACAGTCTAATCCAAGAAGAGATGATAATTCTGCTGGCGATAGCGAAAAGAAAACTGAAAACAGAAACAGCCCCCGCTCTCAAAAACCAAATTTTGGCAGTGCAAAAGTAAAAGGCGGCAAAGTCAATTTAAGCTTAGCTGAAGGCAAAAAAAGAGATAATTTTAAGGGCGAAAGAGAACAAAGCTCTGCTTCAAAATCAAACGACAGAAGGCAGAAAAATTCTCGCAATCAGTCAAATTCCAACTGGGACTGGCGTGCAGCCAGAGGCAAGTCTAAAAACGAAAAACGCCAGCTTAGCCAAGGCAAAAAATTCCGCTAAAAAAAAATCTGAAACTTTTTTGAAATATTTTTGTTTGAATTGAAACAGAAAAACTTTCAAAATTTTCGGATGAAAAAAATATTCCTTGCTATAACAATTTCTTTAACGCTCTGCCTATCAGCATTTGCAGATTGGGCTGACTTTGGCAAATACGCTAAATCTAATGCAGAAATCATTGCCTCAGGGAACTTTCCCGATGTTGTGTTTATGGGAGATTCTATCACTGACGCTTGGCCACATCGCAAAGCTTTTTTTGAAGGCAATAAATATGTGGGGCGTGGCATTTCAGGCCAAGTTACAAGCCAAATGCTATCACGTTTCCGCCCTGATGTTATAGAGCTTAAACCCAAAGCTGTTGTCATTTTGGCAGGCACTAACGATATTGCAAGAAATCAGGGTCCTATCTCTAATCAGCATATTTTTGGAAATATTCAAAGCATGTGCGAGCTGGCAAAAGCAAACGGAATTAAACCTATAATCTGTTCTGTCTTGCCTGTTTATGAATATAAATGGCGCAAAGAAATAGAAGCTGTGTCAAATATTAAAGAGCTAAATGATTTGCTAAAAAATTACGCAAAAAAGAATAAAATCACTTACGTAGACTACTTTGACGCAATGAAAGACGAACGCCTTGGCCTGCCTGAAAAATACTCCGGCGACGGAGTTCATCCAAATGGCGAAGGCTATCAGGTGATGGAAACTTTAGTTAAACAAGCAATTGAAAATACTATTAAAATAAAATCAAAATAATTAGGAAAATTATGAAAGCACTGATAAAAATTCTGTCTTTAGCTTGCATGGCTTTGTGCCTTTTTGCCTGCGAAGATAAAAAGAAAGAAGCTAAAAAAGAAACTCCCAGTGCAAGCAAGAAGGTTTCTAAAAAGCCAAAAAATTCTGCCCCAATTGAAGCTAAGGCGGAAGATTCCAAAGAGAATAAAAAAGTGCAAATCGACCCATCTTTGCTTGAAGCAATGTCAGAGCCAAGAAATTCTAAAAACTTTTGCATGGACGCCTCTAGCCCGGAAACTGCAAGAGAATCTATGCGTGAAATGCAAAAAGTCATACGTGAACTTCCAAGAGAAGAACAGCAGCGCGCAAGAAGCGCAATGCGCCGCATAGCCTATGAAACTATGAAAGACAGCCCAAGGCCAAACATGCAAGATTTCCGCAATATGTCTGACACAGAGCGTTCTGAGGCAAGAAAGGGCTTTGAAGAGTCTATGTTTAAATCTGCCCAAACCATGAACGGCAAAACGCTTGATGAAATTATGGCTTACGCAGAATCTTTGCCTGCAGTTTCAGAAGAAGAAATGCGTGAAGTAATGCCCCAGCCCCCACGCAGAGGCGGCGGCAGAGGTCCCAGAGGCGGCGACGAATAAAACTTAAAAAATATTCAAAAATAAAAATCTGCAAAAAATATTTTTTCTTGCAGATTTTTTTATTTAAATTGACTTAAGAAAATCCGAATGAGACAATATTACGAATTTCAAATACGAAATATATGAAAATCAAAAATTATATAAAAACAGTGGCAATTGCACTAACAGCACTTGCAGTATCTCCAATATTAAACGCAATGACAGACCAAGAAAAAGAATATCTAAAGCTATTTGGCAGAATTATCGCCGAGCAATCAAACGTAGGAATGCTAGAACTTAATGATGAAGAATTAGCTCAAGTAATAGAAGGCATTAAAGACTTTGCAAAGGGCGCACCAATGCCTGAAAACATCCAAGAAGTAGGCCAAAAAATGGGTGAATACCTAACTGCAAAAGCAGAAGCTGTTACAAAAAAGACTATGGAAAAAACATTGGCAGAAGTTGAAGCTTTCTGGAAGAAACTTTCTGAAAATAAAAACGTTCTAAAAACTCCATCAGGCCTTGCTTACGAAATTATAGCAGAAGGCACAGCACCACTTCCTGTAGGAACATCTGACGTTACAGTTAAGTACGAGGGTTCATTTATTGATGGCAAAGTTTTTGACTCTTCAAAAAATGCTCCTGAAGGCGTAGTAACATTTAATCTTGGCAAAGTTATAAAAGGCTTTAGCGAAGGTTTGCAAAAGGTTGGCAAGGGCGGCAAAATTCGCTTGTACATACCTGCAGAACTTGGTTATGGCATGGAACAGCAAGGTCCTATTCCGGGCGGCTCAACTTTGATTTTTGATGTTGAAATGATTAACATCACAAACGAAGAAGCAGCTAAATAAGTTTTTAAAATTTAATCAAAAATTTAAGAGCAAGAACTAAACTTCCTGCTCTTTTTTTGCGTTTAAAAACTAATTTATTTATTATAAGACAGAACAAGCATCTTTCTAAAATTAAAATAAGATAAATTAGCCACAGATAACGCAGATCTTCACAGATAGTTTCTAATGAGAAAAATTCTTTGATGTAAAAGCTAATTCCGATGAAAGGAATATCTATAAAAGCTGTCAAACGCTAGCTCAGACGAGCATATAAAAAAGCTCATGGATAGGAGCGTACAAACGTACGTGACTATTCATGAGCTTTTTTATAGCGGAGTATCAGCTGCGTTTCACAGCTTTTATTTAGTTTTCGTCTTTGATGATGTATTTAGGTCTGTGCTTGCTTTCTATGTATGCCTTAGAAAGATACTGCCCTATTATACCCAAGCAAAGCAGCTGCAAGCCGCCAATAAAAACTATTACAGACATCATAGATGCCCAGCCTGCAACAGAGTTATGAAATATCAACTGGCGAACAACAATAAAAATAAGAGCAACTGCAGATACTAAACAAAAAGATATGCCCAAAATTGAAGCCAGCGCCAAAGGCAAAACCGAAAAAGCGGTAATGCCATCTACCGCGTATAAAAATAGCTGAAACATAGACCACTTTGTTTTGCCTGCTTTACGCTCGTGATTTTCAAACTCTATCCATTTTGTGTTAAAGCCAACCCATTCGTAAATGCCTTTTATGAATCTGTTTTGCTCTGGAAGGCTTAAAATTGCGTCAAGAACATGGCGTTTCATGAGTCTGAAGTCTCTTGCGCCCTGCACAAGTTTTACTGAAGAAAATTTATTTATGCACTTGTAGAAAGCGTCTGAAAGAAATGAGCGCAATATGCCTTCGCCTGTTCTTGTGATGCGCTTAGTTGCAACGCAGTCGCAATCCGGGTCTTGCAAAAGCGTGTACATTTGAGGCAAAAATGAAGGCGGGTCTTGAAGGTCTGCATCTAAGATTGCAATGTATTCGCCTTTAGCTTTTTTAAGCCCTGCAAGCATTGCGGCCTCTTTGCCAAAATTTCTTGAAAATGAAATGTATTTTACCCTTTCGTCTTTAAGAGCAAGGTTTCTGATAACTTGCATAGACTTGTCTGTAGAGCCGTCTTCAACAAATATGAGTTCAAAATTTGGCTCTCCTAAAAGTTTCATGACACGCAAAAATTCGTCATAAAACACAGGCAGCATTTCTTCTTCATTTTTGCATGGCACAATAAAAGAGGACAATGCGCCATTTAATTTTTGAGCAATATTTTCTTCTTCTACTGTATCTGCCTGCGTCATCAAATCTTTTAGTAAAATTTTTCTGTTAAGATTAAAATGCAATATCCACTTTTTATCAAGTTCAAATTTTTGCGCATAAAATTAACTGTTTACAAAGAACTACTTTTAGTGCAAACCTCTTGCAATGAAAACAAAAGTTGTAAGAGCTTATTCAAAACTGGAAGAGATATTGTCGGCATCGGTACATGGTGTGGGCATTCTTTTGGGAATTGCTGCAGTTGCCTTATTAGTAACTTTTTCCGCCATATATCAAGATGCATGGGCAGTGGTTGGTTGCGCAATTTTTGGCGCAACATTTATTATTTTGTATTTGGCCTCAACGCTTTATCATGCAGTTACAAATGAGAATGCAAAGCGCAAGCTAAAGAAGTTTGACCACATAGCAATTTATTATTTGATTGCAGGAACATATACACCCTTTTTGCTTTCAACAATAAGAAGCAAAAGCAGTTGGATAATTTTTGGAATCATCTGGGGGCTTGCAATTTTAGGCACTATTTTAAAACTTTGCACAAGCGGGGGCGGCACAAAAATTTGGTCTGTTGGGCTTTATTTGGGAATGGGCTGGCTTTCTGTTATTATTATTGGAGACCTTATAAAACTTGCGCCGCCCACTGGCGTAATTTTTCTTGCCGCAGGCGGAATTTCATACACGCTTGGCGTAATTTTTTATGTGCAAAAAAGCAAACCATATACGCACGCAATCTGGCATATTTTTGTTTTGGCAGGCACTGTTTTGCATTTCTTTTCCGTATTGTTTGCCTGCGCATTAAAATAGTTTTTATGGAGTCTAAAGGTCAGTTTGGATACACAGTCAGGGAAGAGCGTCTTAATGCCCTAAGCCATACAATTGCAACGTTTGTGGCTCTTTTTGGCATCTATGTAATGCTAAGAAAAACTTTTGAAGCTTCCGATATTTATAACTTTATTGGGGCAATTATTTTTTCGCTTTCGCTCTTTGCAACTTTTGCGTCTTCTGCACTTTATCATGGGCTAAAAGACGGCAGTTTAAAGATGCTGGCAAAGCGCATAGACCACGTTAGTATCTATTTTGTAATTTGCGGAATTTACACTGCCCTAATACTTGCCTGTGCAAGAAATTATGTGGGGCTTGTGCTTGGAATAATTCTTTGGGTGCTTGGAATTTTGGGCGTGTTTTATAAATTTTATGGCAGTTCAAACGGCACAAAAAAATGGTCTCTTTGGAGCTATATTTTTATGGCTTCTCTTGTGCTTGCGATCTTTCCTTATATGCCTAAACCTGCAATACTGTTCATACTTGCAGCCGGAATTTTAGATTCTATAGGAATTTACTTTTATCTAAAAAAAGATAAAGAATTTTACCACGTAATTTGGCACTGCTTTTCTTTTAGCGCAGGTACTTGCGACTTTTTTGCCGTCTACTACGCAATAGGTCTTTCTTAAAGTCTAAACCGGCTGAATTAGTAAAAACCTTGACATTTTAATCCTGCAGTCTGAGTATTTTTATACTCTGTTTCATTTTATACAGCACACACATATTAAAAAAAATGTTAGTTTACATTTACACACAAATACAAAATATCATCCTTGCAGAAAGCGGACTAATAAACGCTTTAACTTTGGCTGTACTTTTAATTGGTTTATTTTTGCTGATATTATTTGTAAATGTTTTAAAGTGCATAATAAATTCCGCAAGCTCAAACGCCTTTGTTTGCGATACACAGTTAAAAGTAAAAAGAGTGTTTGCTGTAAATTTTGAATCTGATAAAAGCTTTCTTAAAGAAAAGGTTGACTTGCTAACTTGCTTGCAGGCTTATGCAGACGAAAAGTCACTTATAGGCTTAAACGAAAAATTTGAAGCGCTTAAAGCTGGCAAAGTGGAAGGCATAGAACATTTAATTTCAGACAAAACTTTAGAGAAACATTTTAAGCTGAACATAAGAAAGCAAAAGCAGATATTTTACACAGATTTTTGCGGCTCAATTTCAGATGTTTCAGACATAGTAAATGAAAAGAATTTTATTTCAGATATCTTAGACAGTTTTCCATGCCCTGTTTACGTTAAGAATTTTACACAGGGCAACAAATACGTTTTTAGCAACAAGTATCACTCAGAAATTATTTGCAAAAAGCAAAAAGGCTTTATCACTTACGACAATGGAAGGCATGATGAAGAAATTTTTGACAAAGCAACTTCTGATATTTTATATGAAATCGACGCAGAAGTGCCCACCACAGGCGATGCGCTAAAAGAGCTTATCCCCCTTGTAGACAACGATGGCGAACACAAAACATTCTACTCTTTTAAGATAGGCCAGATTCGCCAAAATTCGGATAAATTTGTTTTTGGAATTTGCTTTAATGTTGAAGACTTGCTTCTTGCCCAAAGAAACTTGCAGTCCACAGCAGACAAAGAAAAAATCATCAACGACTGCCTAAGGCTTCTGCTTTCTTCTTATGAAGAAAAATTTGTTTATGAAGAAATTGTTGCGCTTGTAGGCAACGCCCTAAATTCTGACAGATGTTACATTTATAAATTCGACTTTGAACACAACAAAATGCCAAACCACTCTATGTGGTGCACCGAAGGCATTGAAGGCGACGCCCCTCTTAACTTTACAGAACAAGGCTTTAAAGATGCCGCAGGCCTATTAAAAGAAATTAAATTCATAAAAATTGAAGACATTTCAAGAGACCAAAGCCCTATCGCAAAAGTCATAAAACCTGTTCTGGATGACAGAGGTATTAAATCTATTTTAATTTATGGCATTTGGAATAAAGACGAAATTATTGGCTTTATTGGCATAGACCACGTTAAAACTGTGCATGCACATACAAACTTTGAAGAAACTATTTTAAAGTCTGTTGCAAGCATAGTAGAAATTTTTATTCAGCGCAGGCTTGTAGAAGAAAAGGTTGAAGAAAGCGAAGCCCAAAAACGCATGATATTGGAATCTTTAGACCTGCCAGTTTTACTCTTTAATGAAGATGCAAATTTAGTTTTTGCAAACTCTGCAA
>JAVBSE010000091.1:0-10961 GCA_031547315.1 Opitutales bacterium | reverse complement strand
TACAAGTCTGCCTGTATCTGTTACAGTTGCAACGTGAACGCACTCTAAATTTTCTATATTTGCGTATTCTATAAATTTTTGTGCGTCTGAAGCATTGACAACCACTGCCATGCGCTCTTGCGATTCAGAAATTGCAAGTTCTGTGCCATCTAGGCCGTCATATTTTTTAGGCACTGCATCTAGGTTGATTTCAAGCGAAGGAGCAAGCTCTCCAATAGCAACAGACACGCCGCCTGCGCCAAAGTCGTTACAGCGTTTTACAAGCTGGCTTGCTTTTTCATTTCTGAAAAGTCTTTGAAGTTTGCGTTCCATTGGGGCGTCTCCCTTTTGAACTTCTGCGGAATTTTCAAGCGCTTTTTCATTGTGGTCTTTTGAAGAACCAGTTGCGCCGCCAATGCCGTCTCTGCCGGTTGCGCCGCCGCAAAGTAAAATTACGTCGCCGGCTTCAGGTGTGCCACGCCAAACGTTTTTGCGAGGCGTAGCTGCAACAACTGCTCCAATTTCCATGCGCTTTGCCACATAGCCGCTATGATAAATTTCTGAAACCTGCCCTGTAGCAAGGCCTATCTGATTTCCATAGCTGCTGTATCCGTTTGCAGCGCCTTGCGTAATTTTACGCTGAGGAAGCTTGCCTGCAAGCGTTTGGTCAAAAGGAGTAAGAGGGTTTGCAGCGCCTGTAACACGCATTGCCTGATACACATAGCTGCGTCCTGAAAGAGGGTCTCTTATTGCGCCGCCTAGGCAAGTTGCAGCTCCCCCAAAAGGTTCAATTTCTGTTGGGTGATTGTGAGTTTCGTTTTTGAACATCACAAGCCACTCTTCGTCTTTGCCATTAATATCTACATTAACAACTATGCTTGCTGCGTTGATTTCTTCGCTTTCTTCAAGGTCGTTTAGTTTGCCGTCTTTGCGGAGTGCGCGCATGCCAATTAGGGCAATGTCCATTAGGCAAATTTCTTTGCCTTTTGCATCTAAGCCCAAAGTTTTGCGAGTTTCCAGATAATTTTGCCAAGAGGCTTTTATAGGAGAGGCGTATTTGCCTTCTTCAAAGTCGCAAGTTTCAAGCTTTGTAAGGAAAGTTGTGTGGCGGCAGTGGTCGCTCCAATATGTGTCTAAAAGTTTGATTTCAGTTTTTGAAGGGTTGCGTTTTTCTTCTGACTTAAAGTAATTTTGGCAAAAAGCTAGGTCTGCATTAGACATAGCTAAGCCCAAACTTGAATGAAGTTTTGCAAGGGCGGTGCCGTCCATCAAAATAAAGTCTGCAATTATTTCTACATCAGCAGGAACTTTAACTTGGCGTTCAAGAGTGCTTGGCTTTTCTAAATCAGCTTCTCTGCTGTCTACGGCGTTGATAAGGTAGGCTTTAACTTTTGCAGCATCCTGTTCTGTAAGGCCGCCTTCTAAAACAAAAATTCTGGCGCAGGCAGCGTTTGCAGATTTTTTACTTACAATTTGTATACACTGTTTTAGAGAGTCTGCACGCTGGTCAAATTGGCCGGGTAGGAACTCTATTCCAAAGATGATGTCGCTTGGATTTGCAGTGAAAGTTTCTTCAAAAATATTTTCAACAGGTGCTTCGCAAAAGATAGTGTATTTAAGATTTGCATAGTCATTGTCGTCAATGCCTTCCACATCGTAGCGCTGCAATATGCGTAGTCCCGTTAGTTTATCTAACTTTAGGTTTGCTTTGATGTCGTGCAAAAGTGCTGCCGATTGTGCTATATCTTTTTGTTCTACAAATACTCTTCTTATCATTTATATATTGCTAGCAATTCGGATTTTTCCTGCAATTCTTTTTTACAAAAAAGCTCTATTTTTAAGCTAATTTTATTTTTTTTGAAAAAATACTTGCAAAAAAACAGAAAATAGGGGAATATTTTGACAGCTTCAAGAGCTTTGCACTTTCCGGGTTGGGCATCTGTTTAATCTGTTTTGTTTGGCTTTGGAGTGTTCTATCCCCAAAAAATCCCCATTTAAAAACTAATTTAAACATAGAAAAGGAAATTCATGAAAGTTAGACAATCAAGAAAAGCATTCACACTAGTTGAATTGCTAATTGTTATCAGTATTATTGCGGTTTTGGCAGGTTTGGTTATTCCTAACTTGGCGCCGATTATGCGTGTAGGCCCAAAAATGAAGTCGATGAATGCGGCTCGTTCTATTGCTACTACTTGGGGCAGCTATGTGCGTGGCGAAAAAACTCGTGTAGTAAGAGGTGCTGACATTTATGAATGGATATTCAATCTTGCTTCAAAGGCAGAGTTGAACAATCCAAAGATGTTTATTCTAGAGTTCGACCCAAAATTCCTTGAAAAGGGCGCACCTATGCCAACAAACATTGCTATTAAAACAGGCATTGGCTATACACCTGCCGAAGAATTTAAAGCATTCCCAATCAGCTGGGAAATTGCAAACGCTGTAATGCCAAGCGCAGGCGCTGAAACTCCGCTTCTTTGGACACGCGGTCTAAAGCCAACAGGCACTTGGGACAGAAATGAAGACGTTTTTGAAGGTGATGGCGGCCACATAGCATTTGCCGGCGGCACAGTAACTTACTTCAATACCTTGCGTCCTGAAGAAAAACCATCCGGCGAGCTAAAGAGATACGATAACGACACAATGCCTACATTCGATATTTCTGCGGCAGTTAAGGGCGGCGCAAAAAATATTCTAAGAAGCTATTCTGAATAGTTTTATAGAGATATTTAAGCTTTAAAAAAAAGGCGATTCTTATTGAGTCGCCTTTTTTTTTAATTTTTGTCTTGAAAACTCTATTCTTTTCTAAATAGTACCGCAGAAAAATTTATGGCAAAAAATTCTACAAAATTAAAATGGTGTAAAGTTCGCTTAGGCGGCGATCTTAACTGGTGGGTAGTAGAAACTAGCGACAAAGTCAATTGGGATTCTGATGGTCTTAGCATTATAGACCCACGTCAGGCGGCTCATATTGTTGAAACTTTGGCTGGTCTAAAAGAATATGGCTTTCAAGAAAGCATTGCTCAGAAAGCGTTTTTCACTTGCTCAATAGAAGACAAGGCAGAAAAAAACAGCGTGAAAGTTGTTGTAACAAACGGCTCTATTTTTGATGAAGACGAGCAGTATTTTTGGCTTCCTAATAATTTGGATGATGAGCGCTCTCCTTATGCAGAGTTTCTTGACCACATTACAGCTTTGCAGGTGAAGATGCTAAACGACGTTTTCCACTTTGAAGAAAAACTTTTAGTTGAAGACTTGGAAGACGAAGTCAGAGAAAAGTATCATAACGACTACATGGAAGGCAAAGCCATACACGTGTTTACAGAAGTTATGGATATTTTGGAATATGTTCCTGAGGGCTATTCTCTTGAAGATGACGAAGATGAAGCGGGTACTCAAGACGAAGAAGAAAACTATGACGACATAGACGATCTTCCAAGCGATGAAGAAGAAAATCTTGAAGAAGACGAAACCATGCACTGGGATGAAGAAGAAGAGGAATCTCAAGACTTTTCGCCAAGCTTTGAAGATGACGACTTTTCTGACGACGAAGACTAAAATCTGAAAAAATTTAAAAAATAAGAAAGCATTTTCAATAAAACTGAAAATGCTTTTTTTGTGAGATGATTTTAGTGCTGTATTTTTTTTCAAAAACTAAAATATCATAAAAAGCTTTTATTTTATTAAAAAAAATGCAGAATATTCCGTTTAACTAAGGTGTCTTATGGTTTTGGGTTTGTTAAAAACAAAGGCTGCAAATGCAGATCTTGTGTCGAAGGTAGAATTTGTCTCTTCTGCCGATGCTTTGACGCTAAAAATTTTGGGAGACTGGAATTTAAAAAGCGAGCGCATGTCTCTTGAAGACTTGTGCGCAAATATTAAAAAAGCTACGCCAAAAAAATTGAGTGTTGATTGTTCAAATCTTCAAAATTTTGACTCATCATTTATTTTTGCGCTTTATAA
Organism: Opitutales bacterium; assembly: GCA_031547315.1. GTDB lineage: Bacteria > Verrucomicrobiota > Verrucomicrobiia > Opitutales > Intestinicryptomonadaceae > Intestinicryptomonas. The sequence continues at coordinate 7,022 of JAVBSE010000091.1, read as the reverse complement.
AGTTTACGATTTTTGCAAGGGCGCAAATATAGAATTTGATATAGAGTCTCTTTGCGAAAAACCAAAGGCCTTGCTAAAGCTTGCAATAGCGGTTCCTGCTAATTCTTCTGAAAATCAAATTAAACCAAGCAAAAATGTTTTTGTTAAGGTTCATAACCTTGTAAATGATATAACTTACGAATTCAAAGAGCAATTCAGGTTTGTTGGTGAACTAATACTTATAATTTTTAATCCAAAATTTAAGCGCCCTCGTTTCAGATTTTCAGATTTGGCTTATGAAATACAGCGTGCAGGTCCTGATGCCTTGGGCATAGTTGGGCTTATCAGCTTTTTGGTAGGTTTAATTTTGGCTTTTGTGGGTGCAATACAGCTTGCAAAATATGGCTCTGAAGTTTACGTGGCAGACCTTGTGGGTTTGGCAATGGTGCGTGAAATGGGCGTTATAATGGTGGGTGTTGCAATGGCTGGCAGAACAGGGGCGGCTTATGCTGCAGAGTTAGGCTCTATGAAGATAAACGAAGAAATTTCCGCATTTAGAACTTTTGGAATTTCGCCCATGGAATTTTTGGTCATACCAAGAATTTTGGCTCTTGTTATGATGTTTCCGCTTCTGACAGTTTTTGCAGACTTTATTGGCATGATAGGCGGCTTTGCAATCAGTTGGTCTATGTTTGATATTAATTACGACGCCTATATGGGCAGAACTTTTGCGTCTTTAAATTTGGAACATTGTTTTGTTGGCGTATTTAAGAGCGTATTTTTTGGAATCATAGTTGCAATTGTTGGCTGTATGAAGGGCATGACTTGCGGAAAAAATGCGGCGGCAGTGGGCAATGCAACAACTTCAAGCGTTGTTACAAGCATAACTTTAATCATAGTTGCAGACGCACTGTTTGCCGCAATCTTTAACATTTTTGATATATGACACAGGCAGATAAAATTACAGTTAAAGATCTTACCTTGGCGTATGGCGACTTTGTTGTGATGAACGACCTTAACTTCAGCGTCAAAGAGCGTGAAGTTTTTGTGATTATGGGCGGCAGCGGCTGCGGAAAAAGCACTCTGCTTAAAACCATGATAGGCCTTCAGTCTCACCCCAAGGGCGAAATTTTTTACGGCGACAAAAATTTTACGCTGGCTGATGACGATGAAAAAACTGCAATGCTAAGGCGCTTTGGCGTGCTCTATCAAAGCGGCGCTTTGTGGAGTTCTATGACGCTTGCAGAAAATGTTGCGCTGCCTTTAAAAGAGCTCACAAAATATTCTACTGCAGACATAAAAGAGCTTGTGGAGCTTAAGCTTGCGCTTGTTGGTTTGGCCGGTTACGGGGACTTTTATCCTTCAGAAATAAGCGGCGGCATGGCAAAGCGTGCGGGGCTTGCAAGGGCTATTGCCCTAGACCCTGACATTCTGTTTTTTGATGAGCCCAGCGCAGGCCTAGATCCAATTACATCCAGAAGATTAGACGAACTGATTTTACAAATGCGAGATTCTCTTGGCGCAACAATAGTTGTTGTAACGCATGAGCTTGCAAGCATTAACGACATTGCCGACAGAGCCTTGTTCTTAGATACAAAAACAAAAACGCAAAGTGCAATAGGCAATCCAAAAGATTTAATAATTAACGGAAACGAAGAAGTAAAAATTTTCCTAAACAGGGGCGTAGAGCCTCTAAACAACGGAGCTAAATAAATATGAGCAAATCTGCAAATCCTGTAAGGGTGGGAATATTTGTGACTGCGGCAACGGCCTTGGTTGTAACAGCAATTATGGTTTTTGGTGCGTCCAAAATATTTACAAAAACAGAAACTGTCATCTGCTATTTTCATGAAAGCGTAAATGGCTTAGATGTTGGCGCACCTGTAAAATACAAGGGCGTTAAAATTGGCAAGGTGGACAAAATTAAAATCCACGTCAGCAAAAATGAAATGCGAGACACCAGAATTGCCGTAGTAATGTCTATAAATTTAGACACAGTAAGACGCACTGTTTTGGAATCGTCTTCAAATGGCGGGCCTTTGTTTTACAAGCAGGTTGAAGAGGGCTTGCGTGCTCAGCTTGCATACCAGAGCATAGTTACAGGCATGCTTTATGTAGAGCTTGATTATTTTGCAAACCCCGGCGACTCTTATAAAACTTACAATCGTAAAGGTGTTCCTGAAATTCCAATTTCTTCTTCAGTATTTGCTGACATTGCAAAGAAGTTGAATGATACTTTAGTTTCTGTAAGCGAGATAAATTTCAAAGAAATAGGCGGAAATCTAAATGCGCTTTTAGTTACATCAAACTCGAAAATTGCGGCTTTAGATACTAAGCAGATAAACGACAAGCTTATCGCAACCCTAAGTAACTTTGAGCACCTAACTTCTGATGATGAAGTAAAAAACGCAGTTAAAAATATGAATTTGCTGCTAGAAGAAACCAGAACTTTTGTGGCTTCTGCAAACAAGACTATGGAAACTTTGGGCGGCGACGTGCATACTACTGTGGGCAAGCTTAACGACACTCTTGGAAGCGTAGATGCAATGCTTGCGCCAACGTCTCCGTTTAGGCGTGAAACATCAACGCTTATGCGCAATTTGAAAGAGACTTCAATTTCAATTAAGTCGCTTGCAGATTATTTGGAGCGCAATCCCAGCTCGCTTTTAACAGGCAGGGCAAAACGTTTAAAAGACACAGAAGAATAATTTAAAAAAGGTATAGTTATGAAGAACAAAATTTTATCGTTATTTGCGCTTTGCGCTTGTTCATTTTTGCTTAGCGGCTGCTTAAGCAGTGCGCTTACTCCTAAAGTTGACCACACAAAAATTTTCATTTTGAATCCTGAGGCAAATCCTGTGGCTCTTGAGGGTTTATCTGGCGTGAAAATGAAGGTAGATTTTGTGCAGGCGCCTGTTTATATGCAAGATTACAAAATTGTTGCGTCAATTGAAGGCAAGTCAGAGTTAGATGTGTCAGAATCTAACAGGTGGATAGAGCCGCCAACAGATTCTTTTGCAAGGGTTATAACTGCAAATATTATTAAGCTTACAGGCTCTTCAGACATTTACAGCTATTTATTTGTAACATCCAGAGCAAGCAATGCAGACGCAGTTTTAAATGTTTGCGTAACAGATTGCATAGGTCAACTTAATGGCAAATTGAAATTCAGAGCTTTGTGGGAAATAGATTCCGCACAGAAAAACAAGTCTGAAAAGCCCAGCTATAAGACAGGCATATTTACTACAGAAGTCGCAATAGGGGCTACTTACGATTCTTATGTAAAGGCAATGGAAAAAGCTTTGTTTGAGCTCTCGCAAGACATAGTAAAAAATTTGCAAGAGCAGCCAAAGAAGTAAAAATATTCTTGTAAGAATAAAAAGATTGTGATGTAAAAAACGCTCACAATTTTTTTTAAGACAAAAAACTCACACTATAAAGGTAAAAATATGACAAGTGGATTATGGTTTTCAGGGCAGGGCGCACAAAGCGTTGGAATGGCAAGAAGCCTTTATCAGTCGGACGACGATGTTAAAAAACTTTTTGCAGCAGCAGACGAAACTCTTGGAATGCCTCTTTCAAAGTTTTGTTTTGAAGGCCCTATGGAAGAGCTTACAAAAACCAGCGTTTGCCAGCCTGCGCTTTACTTGCACGGCATTGCGGTTATGACTATTCTTAAAAAGCAGGGTAAGTTAGAGGGCTTAAAATCTGCAATAGGCTTGTCGCTTGGCGAACTGACAGCCCATGCGGCAGCAGGCACTTATTCTTTTGAAACAGGCCTAAAAATTGTCGCAGAACGTGGCCGCCTTATGCAAGAAGCTTGCGAGGCGTCAAAAGGCGCAATGGCTTGCCTAATTGGCGGCACTGTAGAGCTTGTTGCAGCTTATTGTAAAGAGTTTGACGTTGATATGGGTAACTTAAACTGCCCCGGTCAGGTTGTAATTTCAGGCGAAGAAGCCAAAGTTTTGGCGGCAAGCGCAGCGGCAAAAGACAGAAAAGAATTTAAAATGGTAGTTCCGTTAAAGGTTGCAGGCGCATACCACAGCCGCTTGATGGAGCCGGCAAGAGCGGCTTTTGAGAAATTCCTTGCGGATATAGAATTTAAAACTCCGCAGCTTGCAGTTTTCACAAATGTCAGCGGAGAGCAAGTTTCAGACCCTTCAGTGATAAAAGAAATGCTTGTTAAGCAGGTAGTTTCTCCTGTTCGTTGGGAGCTTTGCGTTAAAAATGCAAATGCGCTTGGCATTGAACAGTATTACGAATGTGGTCCCGGCGGAGTTTTGGCAGGTTTGGCAAAGAGAATTGACTCTGCGCTAAATGTAAAATCTATTGCAGAAATGCAAGATTTTGCATAAAAAAACAAAAATCTGAAAATAAAGGGGAAAAGGGGCTTGACATGTCTGGCAAAATTCCATCTTATTTTCGGTTTTACAAATTTTAGGAATTCATAAATAAACTAAAAATGGCACTAAGAATCAGATTACAAAGATGCGGCTCAACCCATACTCCTACATATAGGATGGTTGTTGCTGAGCAGGCAGCAAGACGAGACGGAAAATTCGTAGAGAATTTGGGTTTCTATAACCCTAAAGCTCGTGGACAGGCAGTAGAGTTTAAGCTCGAGCTTGATCGCGTTGACTATTGGACAAGCGTTGGCGCTCAGATGAGCGAAACAGCAAAGTCGCTTGTAAAGCGCGCAAAGAAAGCAGCAGCATCTGCATAATTTTGCAGGTGAATGCTACACAAACACAGACCGTTGAGTACTCGGCGGTTTTTTTAATTTAAAAAAAGGCATGGCGTATCTTAAGATAGATGTTTTAACGCTTTTTCCTAAAATGCTAGAAGGCTTTTTGTCTGAAAGTATGCTGGGGCGGGCGCAGAAAGCCGAAATTTTAGATATAAAAGTGCATAACATACGCGATTGGGCCACAGGTAAAAATCGCACAACGGACGACAGACCTTTTGGTGGAGGTCCGGGAATGCTGATGAAGCCTGAACCTATATTTTCTGCAATAGAAGAGCTGCAAAGCGAAGGCTGTACCAGAATTTATATGTGCCCCGACGGTGAAAAGCTTACGCCAAGTTTGGCGAGGGAACTATCAAATGCAAAACACTTGATAATCTTAAGCGGACACTACGAAGGCATAGACGAGCGCATTCGCGAAAGGTTGATAGACAGGGAAATCTCGATAGGAGATTACGTTCTAACAAATGGAACATTGCCGGCGGCGGTTTTGGTCGATACGCTTTCAAGGCACATTCCAGGAGTTTTAGGCGAAGAAAATTCCTTGACCTTCGATTCTTTTACAGACAATCTTCTCTCTTTTCCACAATATACAAGACCTGCAGATTTCAGAGGAATGCAAGTGCCAGAGGTTCTTCTTTCAGGGAATCATGCTGAGGTTGAAAAGTGGAGAAAAGAAAAGCAGCAAGAAAAAACAAAAGAACGCAGACCAGACATTTTAAAAGCAGACAGGAAATAAGATGAATCAAGAATTGCTTAAAGAAATCACAAAAGATCAGATAAAAGAAGTTGCAAGCTTCAAAATTGGCGACGGCGTACGCGTACACACAAAGGTTCGTGAAGGCGACAAAGAACGTATCCAGATATTTGCAGGTATCGTTATTGCTCGCAAGGGCAGTGGCATCCACGAAACATTCACAGTTCGCCGCATATCTTATGGCGAAGGTGTTGAGCGTGTGTTCCCACTAAACTCTCCTAATATCGACAAGATAGAAGTAGAGCGCGAGTCTGTTCCAATGCGTGCACGTTTGTACTACTTGCGCGACAGAGTTGGCAAGGAAGCTACAAAAGTTAAAGAAAAGCGCCTCTCCTAATTAGGCGTGTGAAATGGGGCGTGATGCTCCGTTACGAAAAAAAGCCCTCACAGGTCATGTACGTTTTGTACACTCCCTGCGATGGCTTTTTTCGTATACTCGCCTGAATCCCCATTTGACACGCCTAATAAGTTGGAAGCGTGAAACGGAGCATATAACTCCGGGATCAAAAAGCCTCATACAGGTCATGTACGTTTTGTACACTCCCTGCGCGAGGCTTTTTGCTGTCCTCGTTCTATACTTCGTTTGACGCTTCCAATGCAAATTGAAGCTCCGTTACTAAAAAAAAATCCACACTCATAAAAGTGTGGACTTTTTTGTATAAAAGATGTGTAAGATTTCCTAAAGTCCCAATGTATCCTTTTCTTTAGAAGTGTTGTTATCGGATTTTGCCTCTTTATTTCCAGAAGGCGTTTCTTCTTTTTCAGGTTTAGGTTCTCTTACTTCTGTTGTGCCAAAGGCATAGGCATTGTAGCCATTTGCTTTGAGAATTTTTTGTATTTGTTCTGCAGTTTCTTTAGAGCCATTTGTTTTGTAATTATAAGTTATCCTAAAAGTAGTTCTCACTTTAGGATTTTCTTTCATGAAATTTTCCATAAAACCATCTAGTGATTTTATATATATAGTTTCCCCATTAAGGTCGAACGTTGTGGCATTAATTACTTTGAAGTCAAATACTCTGGCAACGGAAATATGCTTTATTTCTTTTTTAACTCCTAAGGCATGAACAGCTTCAACTTCTTTTTCATAGTTCCAAGGTGCACTGAAATAAAGTTTAATATCGCCGCCTTGAATTTTGTATCCGTCTTCTGTATCACGCAGGCGTTTTTTTTCTGAGACATATTCTATGAACTCTTCAAAAGACTTACACTTTGCTTTCATATCAATTTTATATGAGCCGTCAGTTTTAACTTCAATAATTTCTGATTTGGTAATTGTTCCATCCTTATCATCAATTTCGCCTGCTACACGCAAATTTGGATAAGTTATGCGAATATTATTTTTTGATTCAGTCACAAACGCATTTACAAAGTCTGAAATATTTCCGCCATCTTGATACATTATTATTGTGGCTGCACTGCTTTTTGAATCAATTAATGTAATGAAATATCTTTCGCCTTCTTTGCCATGGCGTATCAGCAAATCTGCTTTATTTGCGCTGCTTGCAATAGCGCCATTATATTTATTTTCAGTATTTCTATAGC
>JAVBSE010000147.1:0-14781 GCA_031547315.1 Opitutales bacterium | reverse complement strand
AAGCGAGGCTAGATAGAAGTAATTTCTTTTTCATTTTTCTGTAAAATAGGGTTTAGTGTAAGTAATCGTTTTTTGTAAATCTTTTGTCACGCTATAAGAAAATTAAAATACTGTCAAAAAGAAAATATCTTAAAACGTTGATTTTATCCAAATATGGACGAGCTTTAAAAGAGACTATATCGCAAAGAAAACACTTCTTTGCGAGCACCCTAAAAATCCTTTTCTAATTACTACTCACAAAACAAAATACACATGACACTTATTAACCTTATTCTCTTATCTAATCTGCACCGCAATAGACTTTAAATGCATAAATTTGCAAAGCAAATTTATGATGAGAGAGTCGCTTGTTTTTAAACTATCGGAAACAAATTTAAGCAAAGCTAATTTGTTTCCGTATTTAGTCTAAAACCAAGTGAAAGATTCATAATTCTGAAATTGGCTTTAAGCGTTGTTACGTCGAAATATTTTTGAGTTTTATGTATTAAAATACACTGCAACCCAAAAATTTTCTAGTGCCTATCTTAAATCACAATTTGAGAATTATGAGCTACACTAACAGAACTAAGCTTCAACTGTTACTGACCAATGTCTGGATGCAAACTCAGTTTGCTTTGGGGTTTCAGGGGCGAAACCAGCCCCTGCAATCCAAACTCTTCTATAGCAGTTCTACTGCGATAGCGTCTGCGAGGGCTATTGAGTGGTCTGCAATTTTTAGATTTTCGTTTTCTTTGATTAAGATGCCTTCTTCAATCAAGCTTTGCAGCTTTCTGTTATAGCTTATAAAATCGGCGTTTGGGAAGCGGTTTTTTAGATTTTCAAGGTTTACGCCTTCTCGCATTCTTAGTCCAAAAATTAGGGCGCACTCTAGCATTTCTGTGTCGTCTAAGATGACAATGTCATCATATTTGGGCATTTTACTTTGCACTGACTTAGCCCAAGTTTCAAGGTTTGAGGGATTTTTAAATCTGCGGCCTTTAAACTGGCTTGCGGCAGAGGGGCCAAAGCCTATCCACTGGCCCATTTGCCAAGTGTTGAGGTTTTGGGTGCACTCAAAATTTTCTTTTGCGTAGTTTGAAATTTCGTAGTGTTTGAAGCCTTTTGCAGCAAGTTTTGAGATTGTGAGGTTCAGAAAATCCACTTCTTTTTCTTGCTCTGCAATGGCTTTTGTTACGCCTGCGCAGGCAGAGGTTCCGCTTTCGTACTCTAGGCAATATGCGCTGATGTGCTGTAGGGGGTAAGAGGTCGCTTTGTCTAGGTCTGCTTCCCAATCTTTTTGGCTTTGGTTTTGGCTGCCAAAAATTAGGTCTAAATTGACATTGTCAAATGCGTTTAGTGCAAGGTCTAATGCCTTTAGGCCTGCGCTTGCGCTGTGGCTTCTGCCAAGAACTTTAAGCGTATTTTCGTCAAAACTTTGTATGCCAAGCGAAATTCTGTTTACTCCAAGACTTTTAAGAACTTGCGCTTTTTTTTCTGAAAACGTGGAAGGCGAAGCTTCAATTGTCCATTCTGCGCCATTTGCTTTGCCATCAAAAATTTTGCAGAGCCTTTCAAGCTGCTCGGGGCGCAGACTTGTGGGTGTACCGCCTCCAAAAAATATGCTTTTGAATTTTATTTCAGGGTTTTGCAGGAAAAATTGTGCAGCCTCAGCCTCTATACAAGAAATATAGTCTTCCATATCTTGAGTGCTTGGAATTTTTTTGTAGAACTTACAATAAGCGCAGGGCTTGGCGCAAAATGGAACATGAACGTAGAAGGAAAGTTCGGCTTCCGAAGAAAAATTTGATTCTGTATTAAGTTTGTCTTGCACTGTTTTTATAAATATCCAATATTTTGTACCAGTCATTAAAGATTAAACTTATGAAAATTGTAAAGAATTTAAAAATAGCTTTGAGTCTTATTACGCTTGCAGTGCTTTCTGCTTGCTCCGGTATTACAAATTTATCCCCAGAAAGGGTGACTCAAAATCCGTCAAACGTTTACACTCTTAGCATGAGCGTGTTTATTAACGACAGTGGAATTGTGAAAAATTCTGTAAAGGGCTTTTTGGTTATCGACCAGCAGTATATGCCTATGACAGAAATTGGCAGCCACAATGGAGACCGCACTTTTGAAGTGGAGTACGCTATGCCAAAGCACAGAATAGATGCAAAGTACTACTACGTTGTAAAGTACAAGGTGCACACTGGCGCAGGCGGCATTGTTGATAAAGAAATCACAAGCCCAATGGCTTACACTTTAAAGCCAGAAACCTCTTATATCATGAGCATGCAGTTTGACAGAGGTCCTATTGGCGCAGTTGTTCCTGTTATGGGGCGTGGCTTCCATAGCCAAGACAAAATCAAATTTGGCAACGTTTATGCTGATATAGAAAGCGTAAATCGCAGCAGCCTAAACTTTATAGTGCCACCTTTAACAGCAGGCAGACACTATGATGTAGAAATTGAAAGCGGCGGCAAAACATCATTTATCGGCAGGTTCAAGATAGACTCTTCTGAAATCACTTGCTCTTACGACAAGATAGAAATTATGAGCGGCGACACTTTGCAGCTAATATTCGACATAGGCTTTGTTGCTCCTGAAGGCGGTTATGCTATTGAAGTTCAGACAAACATACCAAGCAGCGTAATTATGCACGAGGTAGTTGTGGCTCCTGGTAAAACTTCTGTTGTAGTGCCTTTCAAGGCTGGCGCAGCAGGCAATGGCAAGCTTTTTGTTTCAGCAGTTGGTTTCCGTGAGAAGGTAATTCCTGTAACAGTTTTGCCCGCAGAAATCAAAGAAAGATCATCTGCAGATAAGCTTCACGACAAAATAAATCAGCTATCTAAAGAGTAATAAAATCTTTAAGCAAAATTTAAACGGCGCAGCTTTAAGCTTGCGTCGTTTTTTTATATCTGCTTAAATACAAGGCCTAGGAGAACATACTATTTTATGGCAAAAGATATATCAGCAAAAAAAGTTTTAACTAAGAAAAAACTTGAAGAAAAAAAGCGCACAATTTCTTCTTTAAAAAAGAAAATTAAAGTGGCGCCTGAATTTGTAAAACGCCCATTTGATGTTGTTAAAGATCAGCCGATAGAGTCGGCATTTTCTAACATGACAGACAGGCTTGCAAGAATACAAAAAGACGTGCTTATGCCTGCCATTGCGCTGCGCAGCGAGGGTGTGCAAAACACTATCACAGTTTTTGGAGCATCCAGAACAAAGCCGCCTGCAGTGGCTCAGGCAGATTTAGACTCTTTGTTAAAGCGTGCAAAGCTTAAGCCTTCTAAGCAAATGGAAGAAAAAATCATAGTGGCAAAGCGTGCAGTAAAAATGTCTAAATATTACGAGCAAGCTGAAGAACTTTGTAAGCGTCTGCAAGAATGGGTAAACCTTAAAAATTTTCCGAAAGACGAAGAATATTACATCATGACAGGCGGCGGACCGGGCATTATGGAAGCTGCAAATAAGGGCGCTTTCAAAGCGGGCGGACGCACAGTAGGGCTAACAATTACTATTCCAGGAGAAAGCCCAAATCCTTATCTTAGCCCAGAGCTTAGCTTGAATTTTCATTATTTTTTAATGCGCAAATTCTGGCTGCTTTTCTTTGCAAAGGCGATAATTGTTTTCCCCGGAGGCACAGGAACTTTCGATGAATTTTTTGAAGTTTTTACGCTCATGAAAACCAGAAAAACCAGCGAGTATATTCCCGTAGTCCTTTTTGGAAGCGAGTTTTGGAAGAGCGTTGTAAACTTTGACGCACTTGTGGAAAGCGACGTTATCACAAAGGCAGACCTAAACTTTTTTAAGATGACAGACACTATTGAAGAAGCCTATAACTACATTACTTCTGAAATAGAAAGGCTCTATCTTAAAAAGAAATAAACTTAAAATCTTAAAAAGAAATCGCCTAAATTGAAGGCGATTTTTTTTGTGCAAATGTGCAAAGAAATGTTTGCCAAAGTTTTTTTAAGAAGCAATAATCAGGGGCAAATTTTATGGAAACTTTTCAGATTTTAAGCTTAATTTTGGGCATCAACCTTTTTGTGTTTTTTTGCCTCTTTATTTATTTTGTTTTTGCGGCAAAAAGGCTTCAAAGAAAATCTGATGATTTGCAGTTAAGATTGGCTGAAGAAGACTTAAAGGCTGGGCTTTTGTCTGCAGAAAATCAGAATTTGAAAGTTTTAATATCAGAAGAAAAATTAAAGTCTGACAAATTAAGCGCAGAAATTTTCGAACTTGAAAAATCTTCTGCAGTTTTTGCAGAGCGTGAAAAAACTTTGAATGAAAAATTAAAAGATTTAGACGCTTTAAGTACAAAAATTTTTGAAAGCGCACGTGAAAAATTTGAAGGCTCTAACAAATTTCAAATAGACGCAATACTTAGCCCATTAAAAGACGACATTGTAAATTTCAGAAAGCGCATCGACGAGATAAACGCCCAGTCAGAACGCAATAGAGGCAGCTTAGAAAATCAGATTAAAGTTTTAGGAGAACAAAATAAAACGCTTTCCGACGAAGCTCATAAACTTGCAACTGCACTCAAGGGCGATAACAAAAAAGCGGGCAATTGGGGAGAGCTTGTGCTAGAGCGTGTGCTTGAAGAATGCGGCTTGGTGCAAGATTTTATCTTTAAGCGTGAAGATTCCCATAACACAGAAAGTGGACGTTTGCGCCCTGATGTTGTTGTGAAACTTCCTAATGAGAGGCATCTTATAATAGACTCAAAACTTTCTTTGGTGCCTTATGAGCGCTTTGTGAATTCAGAGTCTGAAGACGAGCGCAAGTCTTTGTTTAAGCAGTTTGAGGCGTCTGTTAAAACTCATATTACAAATTTGGCAGACAAAAAATATGAAGAAATTGATGCGCTGAAAACTCCTGATTTTGTAATGATGTTCATACCAATAGAGGCTGCATTTTCTGCGCTGATTTGGGGCGATTTAAGCCTAATGAACTATGCTTATGAAAAAAATATAGTGCTTGTCTCACCCACAACTTTGCTTGCAACGTTAAAGACTGTTGAGGGCATTTGGAATAAAGAAAAACAAGATAAAAATACTATAGAAATTGCAAATCAAGGCGCTCAGCTTCATACAAAAGTTCTCACGTTTTTGCAGAAGTTTGAAAAATTTAAAAAGACTATAGACACCCTGCAAGACGACTTTTCAGAAGTGAATAAAACAGTTTCAGGCAAAGGCGGTCTAATCTATAACGCCACAAAATTAGAAGAGCTTGGCGTTAAAACTAAAAACAAAATAGATTCCAAATTACTAGAGGACACTAGCGATGAGTGATGATAAAAAAACTTTTGCGCCGGATTGGCATCCTGAAAATGCAGACAAAAAATTCTTTACAACAGAAGTAATGAAGGGCATTGAAAGCAAGCATGACGGAATGGAAGGCACAGGCATTTCTGTGCGTGCCACAAAACCTGTGCGCCGCAAAGAGTTTAGCATTGAAGAATATAAAGCAGGCATTTTGGCGGGCGACAAAACAATTTTGGCGCGTGCAATTACGCTAATAGAAAGCAATGCGCTTTCTCATATTGAAAATGCTCAAAAACTTTTGGCAGAAATTTTGCCTTACACAGGCAAGGCTTTCAGAGTTGGCATTACAGGCGTTCCGGGGGCAGGGAAGTCTACTTTTATAGAGTGCTTGGGCACGCTTTTGGCAAAGGCGGGCAAGCGTGTTGCAGTGCTTGCTGTAGACCCATCAAGCTCTGTTACTGGCGGCAGCATTTTGGGAGACAAAACAAGAATGGAAAATCTTTCAAGGCTGCACAATGCGTTTATCAGGCCTTCGCCATCTGGCGGAAATTTGGGCGGCGTTGCCAGAAAAAGCAGAGAAACTATGTTTTTGTGCGAGGCTGCAGGTTATGAAATTATCTTGATAGAAACTGTTGGCGTTGGTCAAAGCGAAGTAACAGTGCGCTCTATGGCAGACTTCTTTTTGCTTGTTCAGCTTGCAACGCAGGGCGACGATTTGCAGGGCATTAAAAAAGGTGTCATAGAATTAGCAGATGCAATTGTTGTTAATAAGGCTGATGGCAATTTACTTGAAAGGTCTATGCTTAAAAAAGCAGAACTTTCAGGTGTATTGCATTTTCTGCAAAGCCCAAGCCCTCAGTGGAAGCCATTTTGCGAGATATGCTCTGCCTACACAGGCTTAAACGTTTTAGAAATTTGGGGCAGGCTTGAGGGTTTTTACAAACAGATGCAAGACAATGGCTATCTGCAAAAACGCAGGGCTAAGCAGCAGTTAGAGTGGATGCACGCTGTTGTGCGTGAAGAAATTTTAAGAGAATTTTACGCAAAAGAAGAAGTCAAAAATGTTCTTAAAAATATTGAAGCAGATGTAGAGTCTTTTAAAATGCCTGTAATTGCTGCAGTAAAAAAACTTCTCGATGCAAAATAAAATTTATGACTCAGGAACTTAACGCAAGTTTTAAGCTTAGCCTACAAGAGTACAGGCTATTTCTTGAAATGCAGCTTGGGCGTTCCAAAAATACTGTGCTGTCTTACTTGGGCGACATTAAGCAATTTGCAGAATTTTTACAAGAACGCAAAGTTGAAGATTTTTCAGATGTTGCCGCAGCAGATATTTCTGAATGGATTTCAATTATTTCTTCTGAAATTAAAAGTTCCAGCCAGTCCAGAAAGCTCAGCGCAATGAAGTCTTTGGCAGGTTTTTTGGTAGAAGAAAAAATCTGGCGCACTGATTATTCAGAACTTGTAGCACGCCCAAAAATTCAGCGCCCCATTCCTGAAGTGCTAACAAGAGACGAACTTTTGCGCCTCTTAGAAGAGCCCAAAGATGGCATTTTTGAAGAGGTCAGAGACAAGGCAATGCTTGAACTAATGTACACAAGCGGACTGCGTGTGAGCGAACTTTGCTCAATAAAAATTTCTGACTTCGACTTTGATACACGCATAGTAAGAGTGCTTGGCAAAGGCGACAAAGTAAGGCTTGTGCCTGTCGGAAATAGGGCGATAGACGCAATTACAAAGTACTTAAGATTTTCAAAAGATATTGGCGGCAAGTGCGTGCATTTATTTTTTTCAAGAAGGCAAAAAAAACTTTCTCGCAAAACTTTTTGGTATAACATCAAAAAATATGCCGCAAGAGCTGCGATAGATAAAGAGGTGAAACCCCATATGTTAAGGCATTCTTTTGCAACGCATCTTTTGAGCGCAGGCGCAAATCTAATGGCCATAAAAGAAATGCTTGGGCATTCAGATTTGGCTACAACGCAAATTTATACCAAGATTGCAGATGGCGCAATAATAGCGGAGCACAAGGCACATCATCCAAGAAGTAAGATGAAAGTAAAATTTAAAGAGGATTAAAAATGAAAAGCATAGAAGAACTAATTTTAATAATAAAAAAACTAAGAGCGCCAGACGGCTGCCCCTGGGACAGAGAGCAAACTCACGACAGCATAAGAGGCCATCTTGTTGAAGAGTGTGCAGAGTTTTTAGACGCTGTTGATGCAAAAAATTACCCTAATATGTGCGAAGAACTTGGCGACATTTTGCTTCATATTGCGCTCCATTCCGAAATAGCTTCGGAAGAAAAAAAATTCACATTTGACGACGTTGTAAATGAATTAAATGCAAAACTTATACGCAGGCATCCTCATGTTTTTTCAGATGTAAAAGCACAAACTTCGTCTGATGTTTTAGATGTTTGGAAGTCTGTAAAAGCTGTGGAAAAAAAGTCTAGAATTGAGCATGAAAACTTTTGGCTTAATCTGCCCAAAGAGCTTTCGGGTCTGCGCAAGGCTTATGATGTTGCAAAGCAAATAGATAAAAGAGCTGAAGAAAAATCTGCAAAAATGGCAGACACATCAAAGCCAAATATAGACTTTGGCAAACGCATTTACGAGCTTGTTTCAGAGTGCGTAAAAAACAAGGTAGAGCCGGAAGCTGCACTGCGCGACTACTTAAAAGTTCTTCGTGAAAATTCTTAAGGTGGCGGAAGAATTTTCAGTCATTTTAGAAAATTCAGGAGTAGAAAAAGAATATCTGCTTTCAGTAAAGCGCATATTGCGTTCAAGAAGAATTGTTATGCGTTTGGGTGCAAGAAATCTTATTAAAATTTCTGCGCCACACTTTGCTTCAAGAGCGGAAATTTTAAAATTTATTGAAACTAATAAGTCTTGGATTTTTAAAGAGTCTGAAGGCTTAAAGGAGCGTAAAACTTTGGCAGAATATTTGAGAGAGCATCCAAAAGTTTGGGTACTTGGGCAAGAGCTGCGCATTATTTTTTTGGAAACAAAATCTAAAGCTTTTTTTGTAGAAAATTTTGAATTAGGCGAACTTGCTTTCAGTTTTTCTTCTGAAGAAGAATTAAAGAAACTTTTTTTAGAATATGCAAAAAATGCAATTTCCAAGACCTTTGAATTTTTTGCAAAATCGCAAGGGCATGAGGGCTTAAAATTTTCTGTAAGAGACCAGAAAAGCAGGTGGGCTTCAAGGTCTAGTTCTGGCAGTTTGTCATTTAATTGGCGCATAGTTTTGCTTGAGCCGGATTTGCAAAAATATATTTTTTTGCATGAGTTGGCGCACATTGAATTTATGGATCATTCTGTTTCTTTTTGGCTGTGTTTGTCTAGAATGTGCGCAGGGGCAAAGGCTTTAGACAAGCGCATTTCAAAGGATGCTTTGGCTGTTTTTCAGATAGAAAGATAGACTTGCATTTGCTTTGAATTTTTGAGAGTATTAAGGGCTATGAAAATCTTGATGTTAGCTCCTGAGTGTGCTCCGTTTTCAAAAGTCGGAGGTTTGGCCGATATGGTTTCTTCGCTTTCAAAAGAGATGGCGGAAAATGGGCATGAGGTGAAAATTTTTACGCCCCTGTATTCTTCTGTAAAAAAGGACGAATCTTTTGAAATGGCGCTCTCTGGGCTTAGCGTTCATTTGGGTTTTGGCGTAGAAGAATTTTGCGCAGTTTGGTCTAAAGCTTGGGGCAAGGCAAAAGTATATTTTGCAGAATTTAACAAGTACTATGCACGTGCGGGAATTTATAACGAAGGTGCAAATTCTTATGGCGACAATGGCGCTCGTTTTGCGTTTTTGTGCAAGGCAGGTTTAGAATTTTGCTCTGCAATAAATTGGATTCCCGACGTGATTCATTGTCATGATTGGACAACAGGCTTAGTTCCAGTCTACTTAAATACAATTTACAAGTATACGCCAATAGGCAAGGCTGCAACTGTTTATACTATTCATAATATGCAGCATCAAGGGGTTTTCCCTCGTTCGCTTTTAGATTTTGCAGGGCTGCCTTCGCAAGAGATTTTTCACTCTTACAATATAGAGGCGCTTGGCAATATCAATATGATGAAAGGCGCAATTTACAACGCCACAAAAATTTCCACAGTAAGCCCAACTTATGCAAAAGAAATTAAAACTTCTGAATATGGTTTTGGTTTGGATGGCATTTTGCGATTTAAGTCTGCCGATATGGTTGGCATTGTAAACGGCATAGACTATGATGAGTGGAATCCCGCTACTGACAAGCGTTTGCCTGCAAATTACACAGCTAAAGATTTTTCCGGCAAGGCAAAGTGCAAAGAAGTTTTGCAGCAAAAATTGGGTTTGAATGTAGATCCAAACGTGCCTGTTTTTGGCGTTGTTTCAAGATTGTTCGACCAAAAAGGTTTGGATATTTTAGCAAATATTATAGACCCGCTTATGGCGAATATGAATATACAAATCGCCCTTTTGGGAAGCGGAGAAAAGTGGCTTGAGGGCGCATTTATGCGTTACAGCCATAACTACAAAGGCAGGGTTGGCAGCTATATTGGTTATGATGAAACTTTATCTCACTTAATTGAAGCAGGTTCAGATTTCTTTTTAATGCCAAGCAGGTTTGAGCCTTGCGGACTAAATCAGATTTATTCTATGGCGTATGGAACTCCGCCAATTGCAAGGGCTACTGGGGGGCTTGTGGACACAATAGAAAATTATCAGGAAGGCAAAGGCAAGGGCGATGGCTTTTTATTTGCAGACTCTACAACTTCTGCGCTTTACAACACAATAGGTTGGGCGTGCTCTACATATTTTGACAGACCAAAAGAGTATTTGAAGTTGCGTGTTAATGGAATGAAAAAAGACTTTTCTTGGAAGAAGTCTGCAAAAGAGTATGAAGAGCTCTACACCTGGGCAGTAGGGGCACGCTCTTTGATTTAGGTATGGCTTTCACAAGGTCTGCACAGCGTGTTTATGAGCGTTCGGCTATAGAGGCTCATTTTGAAAATTTTGACTTCACTTGGGAGTCAAAATTTTCTGCTGCAGAGCTTGAAGAGGGGCGCAAACTTTACAGAAACGGTGCAGTAAGGGTTTTAGAGCTTCACAAAAATATTGCTATAATTTGCCTTAAATTGGAAGACGAAACAGAACCTTATTCTGTTATAGATTTTGAAGGCAAAAAATTTTCTGTAAGAAGCCTTACAGCCAAAGACAGAGAAGTTGCAAGCTTTGCAGTTGCAGGCTTGTATGAGATTGAAGAACTTTTGGCAGATGAAGTTTCGCCTATAATTTTAGAGAAATCGCAGCTGGAAAATCCTAAGGCTGAAGCAGAGTCTCAAGAGCCAAAAGAAGAAAAAGTTTTTGAAGAGTCTATGCCTTTGCTTTTAAATTTTTCTCTCAAAAAAGATGCGCTTGTGTTTTCAACATTTTGGAAAAAAGACAAACAGCAAGTGCCTGCTTTTGGCAAAAGCGCTTTAGATGCCGCAACGCTAAACGCTTCTGAGCGTGAGAAATTAGTGAGGCTTGCAAGCCTTGCACGCAAGGCGGGCTTTTCTTACGACAAAAAAAATTACTCTTGCAGCGACACTTCAAAAATTCCGCACTTTGTAAATTCCACTTTAAAAGATTGGCGCAGGTATTTTGAAATTCAAAAAAGCGACGACCTAAAACTTTTGTCAAAAGGCGTTCAAGATTTAGACATAAGGGCAGACTTATTTTCTGATGGGGATGAGTATTTGCAGGCAAAAATTTATGCGGATATTGATGGAGAAAAAATAAGCTTTAAAGAATTAAAACGCCTAAGAGGCTATGGCGGCAGAAGCAGAATTATGCCATCAAGAGGGCTTGTGCGTATTTCTGATGCCGACGAAAAATTGCTTGCCTCTGTTGAAGAAAGTTTTGTGCATTCAGGGGATAAAATTCCGCGTTATATGATGTTTACTCTTTTTGAAAATATTGCGGGGCTAAAAATTTCTGCAGATTTAAAGGCGTGGAAAGAATCTGTTTTTAAAGAGCATAAAATACCTGAAAATTTAGCTTTTTTAAGAGAGTATCAGCGTGTTGGCGTGTCTCGAATTTTATCTTTGTTTGAGGGCGGTTGCGGCTTGCTTTTGGCAGATGAAATGGGTTTGGGAAAAACAGTTCAGACGCTTGCTGCAATATCGCAATTTTGGGATGAAAAAGAATCTTTTTTAATTGTTTGTCCATCAAGCGTGATTGCTGTTTGGAAAAGCGAAATTGAAAAATTTTTCCCCAATATGCGTGCAAAAGTTTTAGATGCTTCTAGCAGTTTTGAGGGCGATGAGGGAACTTTGTGGCTTTCTAGCTATACGCAGCTTCGCAGAAATAAATCCAAGCTTGATGGTGTGAAGTTTAAATTGGCAGTTTTGGATGAGGCGCAGTACATTAAAAATCCTGATGCGAAATCTTCTGAAGCCTGCATGGCAATCAGGGCAGAGAAAAAAATTGCGCTCACAGGCACACCAATGGAAAACAGACTTCTTGACCTTTGGACAATTTTTAGGTGGCTTATGCCGGGGCTTTTGGGCAGACGTGGAGCGTTTGAAGACAGAATAAATCAGGATGCAAATTTTATTCAAACAATCAAAAAACAGATTACGCCATTTGTCTTAAGACGTTTAAAAGACGAGGTTGCAAAAGAGCTTCCTGTGAAATCAATTTTAGATTTGCCTTGTCCGCTTACGCCGCTTCAGCAGTCTGAATACGATAAGCTTTTAGATAATGCAAAAACGCTTTTGCGCTCTGGCGCAACTGCCGAGGCAAGCGGCAGGGCTTCTATTTTATCTTTGCTTATGCGTTTGCGCCAAACTGCTTGCGACCCTGCGCTTTTGCCTTGGATAGGCGATTGCGATACATCAAACAGCGGCAAAATAAATGTGATTATAGAAGCGCTTAAATCTATTATTTTAAGCGGCAGAAAGGCTGTTATTTTCAGCCAGTTTACTTCTTTTATCAGGCGTATGCACAATGCTTTGCAAAAAGAATTTGAGGGGCTTCAAATTTTTGAATTAACAGGCGCAACTAAAGATAGGGCGGCCCCTGTTGATGCCTTCCAAAAAGTAAAATCTGCAGCAGTTATTTTTGTAAGCATAAGGGCGGGCGGCACAGGCATTACCCTTACAAATGCAGATTATGTGTTTTTGGCAGACCCTTGGTGGAACCCTTCAGTTGAAAATCAGGCAATAGACAGAGTGCACAGAATTGGCAGAAAAAATGAAGTTTTCGTGTATCGCATGATAGCCGGAAACACAGTTGAAGAGCGTGTGCGTAAATTACAGGAAAAAAAGACAGCGCTTTTTGCAGATATTTTTGCCTCGCTTTCCGGCGGGGGTATATCGTTTGAAGAATCAATTGCGGAGATTTTAGATTTATGAAAATAATTTCTTGGAATGTTAATGGCATAAGAGCTGTGCTCAAAAAAAACTTTGGAGAATTTTTGGCGGAACATCAGCCGGATATTTTGTGTCTGCAAGAGACAAAAATTTCTTCAGATTTAACAGACGGGGTTCAGATAGATTTTCCCTATCAAATGTTTAACTGCGCAGAAAAAAAAGGATATTCGGGAACAGCAATACTTTCTAAAATTAAGCCTTTGCGTTTTGAAAAAATACACTTTGAAGACCATCCCGACGAAGGTCGCATACTCTTGGCAGAGTTTGAAAATTTTGTTCTTTTTAGTGTTTATGTACCCAATTCTCAGGATGATTTACGCAGGCTTCCTTACCGCCAAAAGTGGAATGCAGACTTTTTAAATTTGATAAAGTCGCAAAACAAGCCTGTCATAATCTGCGGCGACTTAAACGTTGCGCACACAGAAATAGACTTGTCTAACCCATCTACAAATCATTTTAGCGCAGGCTTTACAGATGAGGAGCGCAATGATTTTTCTGCGCTTTTAGAAGGCGCAAGTTTGATAGACACTTGGCGCAATAAAAACCCTGAAACTAAAAATCGCTACACTTGGTGGAGCTATAGAACCAAAGCAAGAGACAGAAATATTGGCTGGAGAATCGATTATTTTTTGGTTTCAGAAAGTATTTTGAAAAATGTAAAAGAGGCTGAAATCTTAGATTCTGTGCTGGGTTCTGACCATTGCCCTGTAATGCTTTGCATTTAATTTTTTTAATGATTAAGGAAGATAAAATCAGAATTTTAAACAGAATTTTTGCGCAAAGAAGCGGAGAGAATTTTCTTCCAAAATTTTTAGAGTCTGAAAAAGCAATAGATTTTGTTTTTCAAAATGGCTTTGAAACTGGCAATTTATCTGACTTTGCACGTTCTATAATTAAAATTTATGATGAAGAAACTGATTTGGAATTCATAGATTTAAGTGATGATTATTTTGATCCCCTTTTTAAATTGGATGAAATTTCGGATGCTGTAAAACGCTTGTCAGGCTGCAAGAGGCCAATACTGGTTGTATCGGGCTTGGACCACGCTTCAAAGGGAAGGGCGCTAAGGTGGTCTGAAAAAAAACGCAAAGAATATTTTTCTAATTTAGATATTGTGGAAGCCAGAATTTTAAGGTATCAATTTAGCATTCCTCAAATAGAAATAATTTTTATTTAAAATATGAAAACGATATTTCAGAAAATTATAGATGGCGAAATTTCCAGCCAAATTATTTATCAGGACGAAAATTGTGCAGCCTTTAAAGACATTAGCCCACAAGCGCCAGTGCATATTTTGCTTGTGCCTAAAAAGCCCATTGAAAGAATTGCCAAGGCAGAAAATTCTGATGCTGCATTGCTTGGGCATTTAATGCTTACAGCGCCAAAAGTTGCGGCGCTTGCAGGCATTGGCGATGGCTTTAGGCTTGTAATAAATAATGGTTTAATGGCAGGCGAAACTGTGCCCCATTTGCACATTCATATTTTAGGAGGCAGGCAAATGGCTTGGCCTCCGGGTTGATTTTTATGGCAAAATTTAAAGACAATTTTAGGGTCCGCATTTCTGATGCCGACGTAAACGGATTTTTGAAAATACCTGCGCTTATGGGTATGTTTCAAGAAATTGCAAGCGATCATGCAGAGAGCTTGAATATTGGCGCAGGCTTTCTTACTCCGCAGGGCTGGGGCTGGGCACTGTCTAAAATGCTCATAAAAGTTGAGCGTCTGCCACGCTGGGGAGAGCGTTTGTATATTTCTACTTGGCCGTCTACCAGAAATAAAATCTATACTGAGCGTGAATTTGTTGTTGAAAGCGAATCTGGCGATGTGCTTATTAGCGCACGCTCTTTGTGGATACTTTTTAATTTAGAAAAACGCAAATTTGAGCGTCTTGACAAATTGCCGCAGTGGCCAAGGTTAGACGAATTTGCAAATGAAGAAAAATTTGAAGATATGCCGCCTTCGCCCCAGGGAGATGAACTTTGCATTTCAAATTTTGGCGTAAGAAAAGACGACTTAGACATAAATGGACACGTCAATAACGCAATCTATCTTACTTGGGCGCTAGAGCCTTTGTGCGATAAATTTTACAATACTCATAAAGTTAAGCGTGTCGAAATTTGGTTTTTAAATGAAGT
>JAVBSE010000060.1:0-2830 GCA_031547315.1 Opitutales bacterium | reverse complement strand
AAATATTTTTTTGTGAAGTTAACAAGCTCTGTAGCAATACGCTTGCCGTTTAAATCTTCAAGAGTTTTGATGTCAGAATCTTCCTTCACACACAATACCCAGCGAGACTTTAGCGAAGTTGCCTTACTGTATATTAAATCGCAAACTTCAACAACGTCGCTGGAGTTTTCTATAATCCAGTCGTAACCTGTAAGACCACAGTCAAAAAAGCCAAGTTCAACATATCTGCTGATTTCTTGCGCACGCACAAAACGGCCATCAAGCTCTGCATCATCAATAGATGGCTTGTAAGAGCGAGAACTCTTTGTAATCTTCCAACCTGCTCTGCCAAACAAGCTGATTGTTGAATCTTCAAGACTGCCCTTTGGCAGACCTAACATTAAAAGTGGATTGCTCACAGTTTAATTCCTTTGCTTTATTTAAGGAAGGTATGCGTCATACACCACCTCCTGTAAGGAGCGTATGCTGTAAACACAAGCTCCAATTTTTGTGTTTTCTTGGAAAAGAAAAATGGTGCGGGCAGACAGAATCGAACTGTCACAATCTGCTTGGAAAACAGATGTTCTACCACTAAACTATGCCCGCATTTCCAATAAAATTTAAGTTGCCGATTATCCTCATCCTCTTTTAAGAGTCAAGCGATTTTTATAAAAATTATTTTAATTACTTATACAATAAGCCTCCTCTTCTTTTTTAGACTACTTCGCAAAGAAACATTTTTATCTAAATAAAAGACTATCTCGAAAACAAACTACATTTGTTTTCGCCTATCTTAAAACATTTCACTTTACAAAAAATTTTAAAAATCAGAATAAGCCCTTCATTTGCTAAAATAACTGCTCACAAAAACATTATCACACACGACACTTACAACGCTTATTCTATTTTCTAATCTACACCGCAATAGACTTAGGTAGATAAATACAAATGCTTTGCATTTGCCTCTTCGTCGAGGGCTTAGCCTTCGCTGCGGGTGAAAGGCAGCAGCCAGCCCCTGCAATAAAACTTCCCCAAAACAAAAAAAGAGAGGCTATACAGTCTCTCTTCTTTTAAGATTTTAAACTTTTTGAGATTTACTTTTTGAAAGAATCTTTAAGCGCAACAGTTCTGTTGAACACAAGGGCGTCCGGCTTAGATGTTTTGGAATCTATCACAAAGTATGCAACACGTTCAAACTGAATGGGTGTGCCTGCAGGCAGTTCTTTAACAGAAGGCTCTGCAAATGCAACAGTATCTAGACAAGAATTTGGGTTAAGATAGTCTTTAAAATCTTTTCCTTCTTCTATGTCAGACATATCTTCTTTTGTGAAGAGCTTATCATAAATTTTCATAACAGCCTGTACGCAGTTAGAAGAATCTACCCAGTGGATAGTGCCTTTTACTTTGCGTCCATCAGGTGCGTTGCCGCCTCTGCTTTGCGGGTCTATAGTGCAGATTAGTTTTACGACTTCGCCATTTTCGTTTTTGATTACGCTCTTGCAAGTCATCAAATACGCATAGCGCAAGCGCACTTCTGCCCCCGGAGAAAGTCTGTAATACTTGTTAGGAGGATTTTCCATGAAGTCATCACGCTCAATGTAAATGCGCTTTGAGAAAGGAACTTTACGAGTGCCTGCACTTTCGTCTTCAGGATTATTTATAGCGTCAAGCCAGTCTATTTTGCCTTCTTCAAAGTTTTCAATTTCAACTTCAATGGGGTTGAATACAGCCATTCTGCGCAAGGCTTTCTTGTTTAAATCTTGGCGCAAATGATATTCTAAAAGTTCAAGTTCTGTGAGGCTGTTGTATTTTGTTAAGCCTATTGCCTCACAAAAATTTTTGATGGCGTTTGGAGTATAGCCTCTGCGGCGCAGACCCGCCAAAGTTGGCATACGTGGGTCATCCCAATCTTCAACAACTTTTTCTTCAACAAGCTGCTGAAGCTTACGCTTACTCATCATAGTATAGGTTAGATTCAGCCTTGCAAATTCATACTGCCTTGGCTGGATTTTTAGCGTTTGAAGTATGCTTGTGTTTTCAATGAACCAGTCGTACAGAGGCCTGTGAACTTCAAATTCAAGTGTGCAAAAAGAGTGAGTTATCCCCTCAATTGCGTCAGATAGCCCATGTGCAAAGTCGTACATAGGATAGATGCACCAAGTGTCGCCAGTGCGGTGGTGGTGATCTTTTTTGATTCTGTAGATGGCTGGGTCGCGCATGTGCATATTGGGGCTTGCCATATCGATTTTTGCACGCACAACGTACTTGCCTTCTTCAAATTCTCCGGCACGCATTTTTGCAAAAAGTTCCAGATTTTCTGCTATTGGTCTGTCTCTGTCGGGGCTTGGTTTGCCTGCGCTGCCAGGCACGCCTCTGTACTCTTTAAATTCTTCTGAAGAAAGCCTGCAAACGTAGGCCTTGCCTGCTTTAATAAGCTCTACGGCAAGCCCATAAAGGCGCTCAAAATAATCTGATGCATAAAATAGCCTGTCGTCCCAAGTGAAGCCAAGCCACTTGATGTCTTCTTGAATTGCGTTGACAAACCTTGTGTCTTCTTTTGTTGGGTTAGTGTCGTCAAAGCGCAGATTGCATTTTGCGCCATACTTTAGCGCAGTGCCAAAATCTACACAAATAGCCTTAGCGTGCCCAATGTGCAGGCAGCCATTTGGTTCTGGCGGAAATCTTGTGTTTATCGATTTTGGGTCAAGACCTTTTGCTATGTCTGCTTCGACAATTTTTTCTATAAAATTTGTATTTTCTTCACTCATAAAATTTCTAAGAACTCTGGATTTTTCTTTAAAAAAGGTCAATTTTTATAATCAAAAAAGTTGATTTTTAAGAAAAACTTTAC
>JAVBSE010000206.1:0-11999 GCA_031547315.1 Opitutales bacterium | reverse complement strand
ATTATGTGGGCTAAAGCGGGCAATATTATCTATATGTCCGTCAGTGTCGTCGCCAACAAGTCCGTCTGCCAAGCGAATCACTTTTTTTACGCCGCAAGCTTCTTTTAAAATATCTTCAGCTTCCTTTGCCGAAACATTGTTGCGATTCTTATTTAAAATGACGCAGTCAGTTGTCATCAAAACGCCATCGCCCGAAAATTCTAAAGCGCCGCCCTCGCAGATGAAATTTTCTATGCGAATATTTTTAGCGCAGCTAACCTTTGCCATTTTAGATGCAAGCTCATCGTCTCTGTCCCATGGCGGAAATTTGCCACCCCAGGCATTGTATTTAAAGTCTAGGCACTCTAAAGTTTTTCCGCCCACTTTGTAGATAGCGCCAGAGTCTCTGCACCAAACGTCATCTGTTGCGTGAGGGTAAAATTCTACATTTTGCATATCTGCTTTTGCAGAATTTAAAAGTTTTTTGGCATCCTCAATTCCATCAGGCGCACAGTTTACACGCAGCAGGGTATAGCGGCTGATTATTGCGCCCATGTTTGCAAAAGAGTTTAAGACTTCATTTTTGCCGTCAGTCCACCAAGTGTTCATGCTTGGCCAAGTTATCCAGACTGCTTTTTGCACAGTCCATTCTGCTGGAACATAGCTCATTTTTTTGCCTTCATATTTTTGCGTTTAAGCGCAAGTTCACGCATGTCAACCGCAAGGTCGTCAGACTCAAAAATTTCTGAACCAAGCAAATGTTCAAAAATGTCTTCCAAGGTAACAACACCTGTAAGAGAGCCATATTCGTCTACTACAATACCTATGTGCTGATGCTTGCGTATAAGCTGGCGAAGCACGCTTAGCGTATTTCCATTTTCAGGAACAAAGCTTACTTCACGTACAAATTCTTTGATTTGTTTTTCATCTTCGTCATTTGCTTTTGCAAGAAGCAGGTCTCTGCGCCTTACTATGCCAATAATATTGTCTATATTATCTTTATAAACGGGAATTCTGCCAAAAGAAAGCTGTTTGCCATTTGCAAAAACTTCTGCAATTGTAGAAGTTTCATCCAGCGCAACAACTACAGTTCTTGGCGTCATAATTTCAGAAATTGAAGTCTCATCCAAAGAAAGCGCATTTGAAATAAGTTCTTTTTCTTGGGCTGAAATCAAGCCATCTTTTGCGCCTTTTTCTGCAAGCAGTTTAATTTCGTCATCGCTTGTGGATTCACGTTCTTTGCCTCTGGTTATGAAGGAAATCATCTTGCTCATAAAAACGGAAATAGGCCACATAAGAATGCGCATCCAATATAGCGGATAAATTATATAGGGCAGCATTGTTGGCCTGTAAAGTATGCCAATGTTTTTAGGAAGTATTTCAGAAAAAGTTAATATCGTAATTGTTAAAAGAGCAGGGAAGGTATACTGCGCATGAAAATCAGAGCCCAGTTCAGGAGAAATGTGCACAGCAAAAAGCACCCCTGAAAGCGTTGCGCCAAAAGTGTTTGCAACTGTATTTAAGGCAAGAATTGCGCTTGTTGTTTCTTCTGTTTCTTGAATAAATTTTTCAAGAAGCTCGCCTCGCCTTTTAGAGATTTTTTTAAGAGCCTCTATTTCAGACTGTTTTGTGCTCAAAATCATGGCCTCAATAAAAGAGCAGCAGGCCGATATTAAAAGCGTACATACAACTGTTAAAATAAAATATGTCATTTTTTCTTATTTATTTTGTAAAATTTTTAACTTAGCAAGAAGATTTTTTAGTAAAAAACTTTTTCTAAAAAGAGTCCGCAAGCAGGCGCAGTCTGCACTAAATTTGTGCGTGTTTTTCCGTCTAACAATTTTTTTAAATTTGCTTTGGAAACTTTGCCGGAGCCCACATCAACTAGCGCACCTGCAAGTATACGCACCATTTTGTACATATAGCCGCTGCCTTCTGTGAGTATTTTAATGCGCTTGCCACGCCTTGTAACTTCAAGTTTATGGAGCGTTTTTATGGGGTCGTCAATTTGGCGATTGTTTGCTGAAAATGCGGTAAAATTGTGAGTGCCTAAAAATATTTTTGCAGCCTCGTTCATTTTCTGAATGTCTAATTTTGCATCTTTATATGCCCAAAGATAGCGAGCCTCTGTAGGCAAGGGCTGCCCCTCAAAAATATAGTAAGCATAACGCTTTCCTTTAACAGAATATCTGCCATGAAATTTTGAATCTACCTTTTTTAAGCTTATAAAGCTTACTCCTGAAAATCTGCCGCTTTGCAGGGCGCATAAGAGTTTTTGCGGGCTGTGCTTCCAAACTGCGTCAAAATGGAAAACCTGCGCTTTTGCGTGCACGCCTGCGTCTGTGCGGCCGCTGGCGTGTATGCGTATTTTGCTCTTAAAGATTTTTTCAAGCTTTTGTTCAATATAGTCTTGTATGGCTTTTGCGTTTGTTTGGCTTTGCCAGCCGCTAAAGTCGCTGCCATCATAGGCGCATACGCATTTGAATCTGCTGCTTTCCATATTATAGCTGAGAGTCAAGATAGTCTTGAAGCACAAGGGCGATAGCTCTTGAATCTATGTCGCCGCTGCGCCTATATTTTTTGTATTCGGCTATAGATTTTTTGCCGCCCTTTGAAAAAAAGTTTAAATCGTTTTCTGCCTGAAAAGAACTTAAACGTTCGTCAGAAATTTCCACTCTTAAACCAAAGCGATCTTTAATTATTTTAATAAATTCATCTACCTCTTTAGCTTTGCTGCCAACACTGCCATCCATATTATAAGGGTAACCCAAAAGCAGCATATCGGGTTTGCGCTGTGCAATTTGCTTTCCTATAAAGTTTAGTCTGCCCTCCAAAGTGGGCTCAACTGCTGCTGCAATAGGATAGGCCACGCCAAGCTCGTCTGCAAAAGCAAGGCCTATGCGCTTGTGTCCATAGTCTAATCCTAAAATTTTCATTCAAGCAAATTTAGGAAAAAAAAATATATTTGCAAGATACAAAAAAAACTGCACAATCAGCCAACGTGAATCCGAATATAGAAAAATTACTAATACTACAAGAGCGCGATAAAGCACTCTTTGAAATCGAAAGCTCAATAGCAGACATTCCTGTAAAAAAATCAATTATAACAGACAAAATTAAAGAAGAAAAGTTTGCCCTGGAACTTGTTTCAAAAAAATATTCTGATGCCGACGTAGAACGCTCAAACCTAAGGCTACTGCGCCGCAGCAAAGAAGAAAAGGCTGAAAGCATGAACGAACAGCGTCAAAGCCTAATGAAAAAACCCACAGAATATAAATTGCTTGAAAGTTCCATTGAAAATCTAAAAAAAGAAGCTTCAGACATAGAAGAAAAAGAAATAGAACTTCTCTATAAAATAGACGAACTTAAACTCGTTTTAGAAGCCGAAAAAGAACTCAGAGACAAAAATATTAAAATGTTCGAAAGAGAACTGGAAAGGCTTGATGCAGAAAAAAAATCTCTCGAAGACAAACTAAACGACGCCCGCTTCCAAATGCGAGAGTCTGAAAAATCAATATCTCAAGAATATCTGGATGCCTACAATTCCATTAAAACTCAAAAAAAACGCAGACCATTTGTTGTAAAAATAGAAGATGGAAAATGCGGCGGTTGTCATCTAAAACTTTCTACAGAAATATTTGAAATAGCAAAAAAAGCTGCAGACCCAACCAATTGCGAAATGTGCGGCAGATTAGTTTACTTGGAATAAGATTTAATTTAAGGGCGAACTTTCGCCCTTTTTTTGTGAGTTTAGATTAGGAGGGCTTAAGTAGCAGAAAAAAATAGCATCGGGAAGCTGTAAGCCGAATTCTGTTTCGCCAAGCTAGCATTTAAGTTTGGCATAGCATTCATTTATCTACGCTTTTAAACGTCTTCATAAGAAGTGCGACATACCCTGAGACATTGAGCGAGCAGCTCGTCTCTTTACGCTGTCTTGCACCGAACTGGGTTTACCATGCCAGCGCAAATTACTTTGCACTGCGGTGGGCTCTTACCCCGCCTTTTCACCCTTACCAATTGCTTGGCGGTTTGTTTTCTGTGGCACTTTCCGTCGGATTTTACAGTTTCAGATTTAATCTGATTTATAAAAACCGCCCAGCCTTTCAACTGGAGCTCTGCTCTGTGGTGTCCGGACTTTCCTCTCCTTGCGGAGCGAATGCACGCTTCCCGATTTTTTTAATATCGCTTAAATCTATGTGCCTTTGCAAGATTAAACGCCAAAATTTGCGCAAAAAAAAGCCGAAGCAAAAACTTCGGGCTTTAAGATTGTTTTATTAAAATCAGAAATACTATTCGCCGTCGTCGCCGATAGCCTGCACTGGGCAAGAATCCATAGCTTCAACACAAGCAGTTGTTTCTGCGTCTGTTGCCGGTTGGTGCGATACGTAAGCAACGCCATCGTCGCCTCTTGCGAACACTTCAGGTGCTGTTTCTTGGCAAAGACCGCAGTCTATGCACTGTCTGTCAACGTAGTATTTACCAGCTACATTGTTATCTGATTTATCTGTTTTATCTGCCATAATGGTTTTTAAGCTAGGAAAACTAAGCTTTAGGTCAAGCAAGAAAAATAAAAATCGCTTTTTGATAAAAAAAGAAAATTAAAGCTTCACTTGAGTTTTCTAATTCTTATCAATGTAAGAGGAAAATGACAACACAAGGTTTTTTTATAACGTTTGAAGGTGGCGAGGGCTGTGGCAAAAGTTCTCAGATGGCTATGCTTGCAAACTTTTTTAAAGAGATTAAAAGAGAATTTGTAATCACCAGAGAACCTGGCGGAACTCCGCTTTCAGAAGAAATCAGAGAACTGCTTTTGTCTGCAAAAAAGGGCGCAAATATGCACCCCAAAACAGAGCTGCTTTTATTTGCGGCAGCAAGGGCCCAGCATGTTGAAGAATTTATCAAGCCTGCAATTGCGCAGGGCAAAATTGTTATTTGCGACAGATTCTTTGACTCTACAAGCGCCTATCAGGGCGTTGCCAGAAAGCTTGGCGCAAATTCAGTAGAAATGTTAAATAACTTTGCAGCAGCAGATTGCACGCCAAATTTAACTATACTTTTAGACTTAGACCCTCAGATTGGTTTAGACAGGGCATCTTTCAGAGACGCCGGAAATCTCGACAGAATGGGCTCTCAAAATCTAGAATTTTACAAAGCTGTGCGTGCTTCATTCTTAGAAATAGCAAAGCAAAATTCAGAGCGTTTTTTTGTACTTAATGCTGACGACACAAAAGAAAATATTTTTGAAAAAATTAAGCAGGAAATCAAAAGGCGTTTTAATGTCTGAGTTTGGCAGAGTCGGCGAAATTTTAGATAAGGCGATTTTAAATAATCGCCTGCATCATGCTATTTTACTTTATGGCTCTTCTGTTAAAGAGCTTGAAAATATTGCAAAATATGCAGCTTCAAAACTTTTAAAAACAGAGCAGGTTTCTAAACATCCGGACTTTTTTGAACTGCGCCCCGAAGGCAAGGCCAGGTTTATTAAAATTGGCAGTGAATCTGAACGCACAGGCGGGCAGTGGGCGCCAAATACTATGCGCAGTCTTTTGCACAAACTTAGGCAAACCCCTAATGCAGGCGGCAAAAAATTTGCCCTTGTTTATGAAGCAGACAGAATGAATATTTTTACTGCAAACGCTTTTTTAAAAACCTTAGAAGAGCCATCTTCTGACACAAATATTTTTCTTATAACAGAGCGTCCTAACGATTTATTGGACACCATCAGAAGCCGCTGCATTAACCTGCGTGCAGACTGCAAACAAGAGCAAATTCAAGACGAACAGTGGCAAGAGTGGATTGCAGATTTTGCTGATTTGCAAAGAAATCTTGTGAAAGGTTTTTCTGCAGAATTTTCTACATCTGACGCATTTATGTCTGTTTACTCTTTGCTTGCAAGGTTTGATGAAATTCTTTCAAGGCTTTCAGAACATGGCGACGAACACCTTGCAAACAGCGGCGAAGAACTGGACTCAGAACAGCTTGCTGCGATAGAAGCAAGCGAGCGCAGAGCATTAAGAAAGCGCATGCTTGAAGCTATTGAAAATACGCTTTTAGAATCTGTAATGGAGGCTTCTGAGGGCAAAGTTCCTGCAATGAAACTTTCAAGAGCTGTTGCAGAGTTAGAAAAATGCACAGGTTTTATGGAGCTTAATATGCAAGATACACCTGCTTTAGAATACTTTTTATTAAACAATTTAAGAATTTGGGCTCGCTAAAAATTTAACAAAAAAATTTAGGAAGAAAGAATGAAAGAATATTTAGATTTACTCAATTTGGTTTTAGAAAAAGGCGAAGAAAGAAGCGACAGAACAGGCGTTGGAACCATAGGCGTTTTTGGCGCTCAGGCTAGGTTTGACTTGTCAAAATCTTTTCCGCTTTTGACAACTAAAAAACTGCACACACGTTCAATTATTTTTGAACTTCTTTGGTTTTTAAAGGGCGACACAAATATAAAATATCTTAACGACAACAAAGTTACAATTTGGGATGAGTGGGCAGACACAAATGGCGACCTTGGCAGAGTTTATGGCGCACAGTGGACAGATTGGCGTACGCCCGACGGCAAGAGCATAAATCAAATTAAAAATCTTGTTGAGGGCATTAAAAAAGACCCATTCGGACGCAGACATATAGTCTGCGCTTGGAACCCCGGCGAGCTTGATAAAATGGCTTTGCCGCCTTGCCATGCAATGTTTCAATTTTATGTAAATGCAAATAAAGAGCTTAGCTGTCAGCTTTATCAGCGCAGCGCAGATTTATTTTTGGGCGTGCCTTTTAACATAGCGTCTTACGCGCTTTTAACAATGATGGTGGCGCAGGTTTGTGGGCTTAAAGCAAAAGAATTTGTGCACACTTTTGGAGACTTGCACATTTATCAGAATCATCTAGAGCAGGTTAAAACTCAGCTTTCAAGAGAGCCTAGGGCTTTGCCGCAAATGAAAATAAATCCTACAAGAAAAGAGCTTTCAGAATTTGTTTTTGAAGACTTCACTCTTGAAGGCTATGACCCACATCCAACAATTAAAGCTCCAATTGCAATATAAATGAAAGCTTGGAAAGTAATAGTTGCATTTGCCGAAAATGGCGTAATAGGAAAGGGCTTAAACATACCTTGGCATATCCCTGCCGATTTTAAGCACTTTAAAGAAACCACAATGGGCGGCATTATTGTTATGGGTGCAAGAACTTGGGAAAGTTTCAAAGGGCGCCCTTTGCCTGGGCGTGAAAACGTTGTAATTTCTAAAAACTGCAAGCCGCAAGAGGGCATAAAAATTTTTGCTTCGCTTGAAGATTTTAAAGAGGCCTACAAAAATGATGAACGTCAAATATGGATATGCGGAGGCGCAAAACTGTATGCAGCAGCACTTCCATATTGCGAAGAAATTATTGCAACAATAGTAAAAATGAAGCCTGAGGGAGATGTGTATTTCCCAGATATTTCAAAAACATTTATTAAAAACAAAGTCATTTTTGAGTCTGAAGAATTTGACATTTTAAGTTTTAAGAAAATTAGCCGATAAAGAATATGCTTGCATTTTTCTGCATTGGCATTGTGATTGGGGACGAAAATATAAACTAAATTTTAAACTTTTGACTTTAAGATTTTCAAAATCTTCAAGACAAAAATTAAAACAAAATACCGATTATGGCTCTTAAAAAAACAGAAAAAAGTGCGGCTCCTGCAAAGAAGGTCGCAGTTAAGAAAATAGCAGTAAAAAAGACTGCGGTAAAAGCGGATGCTTCTAAAGCACCTGCTACGAAGAAGGCATCTGCGGCAGCAGCTAAAGGTGGTCTTACTCGTATTATAGTTAAGGCGGATGCAGGCTGGGGTAACAGCTTGTACATTCGTGGCAATGGCGCAGGCCTAAGCTGGCACAAGGGTGTTCTTATGCAGTGTGTGGATTCAGCAGAATGGATTTGGGAAAACAAAATTTCCAAAGGAACTGTTGAATTCAAAATTCTAATCAACGATGAAATTTGGTCTACAGGCGATGACATTTCTGTTAAAGCCGGAGAGACTGCTACTTGCCATCCTACATTCCAATAAGTAGTAAATTTTAAATTTAAAACGCAAAACTTTCGTGGTTTTGCGTTTTTTTTGTCTATTTTGCTTCAAAAGTATCAAACAGATCAAAAATATCCAAAATATCAAAAGTAGTTTTGCAGATTTTTTTGTTTTTTGCTATTATAGTTGGATGGACAACTATCAATCTCAAATTATCGGGATGGCTGTAATGGCGGCAAGCTCGCTACTTGGTGCGTATTATTTGCTTTTAAAAATACGCAAACATCATAGCGAAGTTTGCAATCCCGATTTCAATCATGTAACGCATTCGCAGCTAGAAAAACTTAGAAGCGAATTTTTACGCATATTAGCAGAAGCTATGCATGACCTGCGTTCTTTGCGTGTGGAAATACGTGAAGATACAAGGTCTAACCAGCGCCAGTACAGTAAGGCGCTTGCAGAATTAAGAGAGCTTATTGGAAAAAACTCTCAAGACATCAGTGCGCTTATTGCGCAAACGCAAATCGCAAATCAGCGCATCACAGAGCTTTCTATTAAGACAGACAAACTTGCGCTAAAGCACTAAAGTATGAAAAAAGAAGAAAAAACATTTTTACGAAATGCCATCCTTTTGCAATTGCAAGCGGCTTATCCTGCGTCGCTCCCAGATTATGTTTTGCAAGATGGCTTAAAATTTTCGGGCTATAAATTGACTGAAAAAAAGCTGCTTGCAGAGCTTGAATATCTTTTTGAGCTGGCTTATATAACAAGGATGCATTCAGAATTAAGCGAAGGCGAAATGCGCTCTAAACTTAGTGCAAAGGGCTTGGGCTACTTAGAAAGAAATGGGCTATGAATGCGCAAACCGCTCCTAAAAAACGTGGCAGACCCAGAAAAGAAATTTTGAAAGAAGAAAATTTTTGCGCTCATCTAGAAAAAATAAAGTCTGCAAGTGCGCACACAAAAAAATTAATAGAAAAATCTTTAAACGAAGGCAAGACTGCGCAAGCCTCTATTGCTGCGGCGTGGGAACTTGTGTTCGATTTTTTCTGCTCACAAAAATCTGCAAGTTTTGAACTTTCAGAATTAAATACGCTTTCGGGAATCATACACAAACTTGTGGCTTCAGACCTTGCAGTGCGCTCCGGCGAACTAAAGTTTAGTGAAAAAAAATCTAAGGGCGGCTTAAGCGAAAGCGGGCTCAAAGAAATAGAAGAAAAACTAAAACTGCTTTAAATTATGAGTGAAGAATTTTTTTTGCCATATCAAAAAAAGTGGATTTTAGATAATTCAAGAATTAAATTGATGGAAAAATCCCGCCAGATAGGAATGTCTTGGACTTGCGCCTACAGCCTTGTAAGAGAGCATTCTAAAGAAAATGCAAAATTAGATTCTTGGGTAAGCTCAAGAGACGAAATGCAGGCAAAGCTTTTCATAGACGACTGCAAAAAATTTGCATCAATCTTAAACATTGCAAGCGAAGAAATCTCAGGTTCTGAAATTTCCGGCGCAAATAATTCTGCAAAAATTTTAAGTTTTGCAAATGGCACATCAATAAATTCACTTTCATCAAACCCTGATGCGCAGGCAGGCAAGCGTGGCAGCAGAGTTTTAGATGAATTTGCGCTTCATCCGGACCCTCAAAAACTCTACGCAATTGCTTACCCAGGCATAACTTGGGGCGGGCGTTTAGAAATTATTTCTACTCACAGAGGAAGGGAAAATTTTTTCAATATGCTTGTTGAAGAGGCAAGGCATAAGGGGAATCCTAAAAATATTTCTTTGCATAGGGTTACTTTGGCAGATGCGCTTGAGCAGGGCTTTTTACGCAAGCTTAAAAAATCTTTGCCTGCTGATTCTGAAATATCGCAGATGGACGAAGCGCAGTATTTTGACTTCATAAAAAATTCTTGCGCAGATGAAGAAAGTTTTATGCAAGAATATATGTGCGAGCCCTTTGACGACAAATCTTCTTTCCTGTCTTACGACTCTATTTTAAAGGCCACTTATGAAGACAATTGTAATTGGGAAAAAATAGGCGATGGCTCTCTTTTTCTTGGTGTCGATATTGGAAGGTCTAAAGACTTAAGTGTTTTTTGGCTCTTAGAAAAATCAGCAGATATGCTTTTTACAAGAGATGTAAAATGTTTTCAAGACACTGCGTTTTCAGAACAAGAGGCAGTACTTTATTCTTATCTTTCCATGCCTAATTTACGCAGGGTTGCAATAGACCAAAGCGGCTTGGGCAGGCAGTTTGCAGAACGTGCCACAGAACGTTTTGGCGCAAGCAGGGTAGAGGGAATAAACTTCACATCGGCAGCAAAAGAAGAACTTGCATATCCGCTTAGGTCAAAGTTTGAAGATGGCAAAATACGCATACCAAATACGCTTGAAATCAAGGCAGACTTAAGGGCAATTAAGCGTGAAACAACAAGCTTAGGCGGCGTCAGATTTTCTGCAGCGTCTGGTAAAAACGGACATTCCGACAGATTTTGGGCGCTTGCATTAGCCAATTATTGCGCTAAAAGTATGCAAGGCGGCATAGAACTGTTTGAGAAAAAAGAACGCTCTCTTGTTTGGTAGAACTTCTCTAAAAATCTTGACAAATAAAGGTTTTTCTGAGAGTTTTAAGGATGAGCAAATTCTATTAATCTTTAACAATTGCATTAAAAAATATGGCTAACGAAATACTCACTCAACAAATTCTTGAATGCATCGAAAAAGCTCCAAAAGAAAAACTTTTGGCTAGTGCTGCAAAAAATATCAAAGACTGGCTGGATGGGAGTTTCTTGCCAACTTGGGCTTTGGAAAGTTTGTTAGAACTTTTTATGGACGAAAAATTTGAAGAACTTAACGACAGATTTTTTCAGGTTCTGGAATTTGGCACTGCGGGTATGAGAGGCCGCACAATAGGCAAAGTTTCTACACAGGCAGAGCGTGGCAACGTTTCTAAGCAAGGTACTCCTGAACACGCTGCAATTGGCTCTAACAATATGAATAATTTTATGGTTGTTAAGGCAACCATAGGTCTTTTCAATTATTGTAAGACAATTTCAGAAAAGCCACTGCTTGTTGTTGCGCATGACGTAAGGCACTTTTCAAAAACCTTTTGCGACTTAACTGCAAGTGTTTGGATTAGTTTGGGCGGCGATGTTAAAATTTTTGAAGGCCCACGTTCGGTTCCGCAGCTCTCGTTTACTTTGCGTAAGCTTAAGGCGCTTGCGGGCGTTGTAATTACTGCAAGCCACAATCCGTCTTACGACAATGGCTATAAAGTTTATTTTTCTGATGGTGCGCAGGCAATCAGCCCTCATGCAGAAGGCATTATCGACAGCGTAAATAAAGTTTCTTGGAAGCAAGTTGCAAACTATCTTGACCTAAAAAATACAGAAATTCCTCTTGTAGAAAAATCTTATGAAGACGCTTACTTAGATTCTATTGACGACTGTGTTATAGATAAAAATATAATGCGCAAAAATAAGCCAAAAATTGTCTATACCTCGCTTCACGGAACAGGCGCAGTCATGTGCCCGCAAGTTATGAAAAAATTTGGTTTGGATCCTATTTTTGTTGAAGAACAGATGATTTTTGATCCAAGATTCCCTACAATAAAGCAACCAAATCCTGAGTATGCAGAAACGCTTTCAATGGGAGTGTCTTTGGCAAATGACACAGGTGCCGACTGCGTTATGGGCACAGACCCAGATACCGACAGAATGGGTGCAGCATACAGGGCAAAAGACGGCTCTATGAGGCTTCTTACAGGCAATATGATAGGCTCGCTTCTTGCAGACTACAGAATATCTGCAATGAAAAAACAGGGCATAATCACAAACCCTAAAAAGTGCGCTATCATTAAAACCTTTGTAACAAGTCCGCTTCAAGATGCAATTGCCGCAAGCTATGGCGTAAAGTGCATCAATGCCCTTACAGGCTTTAAGTGGATAGGTGCAAGAATAAGAGAGTATATTGAAGAGCTTAAACGTAAGTCTCCCGATACAGATTACGATAGCCT
>JAVBSE010000114.1:0-4640 GCA_031547315.1 Opitutales bacterium | reverse complement strand
CAATACTCATATTATTGATAGAGCTAGGCAAAGAAATTGCCACATCTTGCACTGCCATCTGCTTGGGAGACTGCACCTGTATGCGCTTAACACCCGCCGAAACCTTTTTAATCTGCGCTTGCGCCAAAGTTCTTTGACGCTTTGACATATCAGGATTTTCCACAGGAAGCGGCGCATCCTCAAAATCTACCTTTTCAAGAAAAATTTGCTGGGTAACTATCACCGAACCAAAGGCTAAAAATAGCCCAACCATTACAGCACCCACGCCAATAATGGTCTTTCCTAAAAGACCACCTTTGTTTTTCTTGGCTTTAAAACGATATAACTTCATATTCTATATACTTTCCACCCCTAAAAAGAGTTCGGCTAATAGTTAAGACAAACGAACTCTTAAAAAATTTTATTTTTTTATTCTTCGACTGTTTCCGCTTTCTTAACTATTTTTACAAGCTCCTTTTTTGCTAAAGGAACAAAGCGGCTTTGAGGATACAGTAATATAAGTTGGTTGAAGATTTCGTTCGAAGTTGCAGGCTTTTCTAACATTTTATAAGCCATAGCTGTATTGAAAAATAGCTCGTCAGCCCAAGCAGAAGAAATATCGCCATAGACTATGCCCTGCGCATATTGGTCAAGAGCTTCAGGCACTTTCGATTTGTCTGTCATGATAAGCATGCCGCTTATAAGTGAACGCAAAGAGTAAATAGGATTATCACGCTTAATGTCTTTGTATTTATCAACAAAAAGCTGTGCGGATATTGTTTTGCCTTCTTGAAAGTCGCAATATGCCATCCAAAGAGTACATTCATCCTTCTTAGGATTGTTTGGCGTACTTTGCAATTTTGTGTACCATTTTGCAGCCTCTTTTGTTTTGCCTTTAACACGCAAAAGGTCTACAGCTTCCATTATTGAGTCTATATTTTCAAGATTTTCGCCGCCAAAGTTTAAGCGTGTCAAAATGTCGTCAGCATCAGAATATCTGCCTGCCTGTATTGCAAACTTTATATAATCTGCAACAGCCTTGCCAACTGTAGCGTTTGCTCTTGCAAGAGGCAAAGCTTCCATCAAAGCCTTAGCTTCAATAAAACGTTCTGTGCGCATTAAAGATTCAACAAATGCGCCAAGCAAATAATGAACATTTGTTGTGCGCTCAGGCAAATCCATATAAACAACTGCAGGATACACAACCTTGCGACCTTCTAAAACTGCATCTTCATACTTTTGTGCAGAATAGTTTGAAAACATTTTTGAAACGCTGTCTGTATTCTTAAATCTGAATTTAAATTTAATTGCAGTTAAAGGCGCATAAATTGCAGCTTCGGGATTTGCGGCTTCAGAGATTTTTATGTTGCTGACGCCATCAATATCTATAATGCCGTCAATATTCATTTCGCTGGCACGCCCTGCCTCATTTATCATGACAATAGGAAGCTTTAGCTTTGAATATTCAGAAAGCTGCGGCTTATCGTCTGCAGGAGCTGCAAACAAACTTAAAGAAGACAACCCTGCTAAAATTAAAACTGATATTTTAGAGTTTTTCATATTAAATTCCTTTATTAGTATAAAAATTATTAGCGCAAAGTTTTTAGATAATCCTGAACCTTCTTATAGTCAGGCGACACTGAATTTGAAGTGTCTTGAACATAATCAGTGCAAGATTCTATTGCTTTGTCTTTTTTGCCCTCAAGCATATATAGCTTTGCAGCCTCTAAAACAGCCTTGCCTGCAAATTCATGACAGCTTGAATAACCTAAAGCGCAGCGCTCAAAATACGATATTGCGGACGCATTGTTACTTTTTGCTTTTTGTATCACACCAAGCCTGTAAAGAACTTCTGCCTTAATTTCTGCAGGCCAAAGCGGTATCGCCAAAAGTTTGTCTAACTTTTGCACAGCTTCATCAACTCTTGAAAGTTTTATTAGGATTTCGCACTCTTTAATAGTAGCCCTAGGTGCCAAATCATTTGTAGGATAAGCGTCTGCTGCCTTTTTGTAAGTTTCGGCTGCTTCTACATATTGCCTTGCACGTTCTTCAAGTTCGCCCAATGCAAAGAATGCGTCTAGCCTGTAGTCGGAATCTGAATCCAAAACTGTCTGCAACGCTTTTCTTGAAGATGCGGCATCATACTTTTCGTTGCACTTTGCCATCCAAACTAGAACTTTGTTTGACATACCTTCAAAATCTTCAGGAGCAAACATTCCGGGTCTTTCCTTGAGAGCTTTAATTTCATCTAAAGCCATCTGCATTCTGCGTTCCAAAACCGTATCAGATTTTGCCTTTGCTTCACGCATGGTATTTTCAAAGAAAACTTTAGGCGTTTCACGAGGGAACTTTGACTGCTGATTAGAATAAAATTTCAAAAGCTCGTTAATTGCCTTAGGATCTTTCAATGCCTCTGGTCCAATTTCAGCAGTTTTCTTGCCTGACTGTATAACAAACTTAGAATAAACAAGAGGATTTACATCAGGATTTTCAATTGTGTATCTGTAACGAGGCCCCACATTTTTTGGCAAAACAAACATTTCAAGCAATTCTTTGCTTGTTGTAAGCTCTTTTAAGAACTTTGTTGTAGCGTCTAGCTGAGTTTTAGCTTCTGTATAAAATTCCGGGAAAGAAACCAAAATTTTGTCAACAGAATCGTTTTCAGCTTTAGAGCCATAGTTCTTAATTGCGTCCATGTAGCCGCGAACTGCATCAGCAGAATAACCCTGCTTTAACAAAGGCATTCTTAACATATAAGCAGCCATTGCTGTGTCGGCCTCAGGATAATTTTTAATGTAGCGTTTTAAAGTATCTGCCTGCTTTTCAAAGTCGCCATTAGATTCTAACATTGAAGCGCAATGCAAATATGCTGCGTCAATTAAAGACTGCTTTTGTGTTAAGTCTGAAACAGCCATGTAATGAGCATAAGAATTTTCAAAGTCGTTTTCTATAAAGAAAATGTCGCCCAAGAAAAGTTCAGCTTCTCCCAATGTATCAGAGCCGCTGTTTTTAAAGTCTTCAATAAATTTCATGAAAAGCTCTTTAGCTTTTGCAGCGCTGTTAGGATCTCCCATGCCAAACATTGCAACTGCCCTTCTGTATGAGGCATCTTGCTTGTATTCGCATTCAGGGTAAGCTGTCAAAAGTTTTTCCGCTGCTTCATAAGCGTCTTTGTAATTAGAGCACACTAGGTGAGACATCATAACCCAATAAAGCGCACCGGGAGCTGCAGGACTTTCAGGATTTGCAGTGTAAAAGTCTGTAAACTTTACACGCATTTCATTAAATACGCCAGAATCTGCGCCTGTTTCAGGATTCACAGCCATGGCACGCTTTGATTCAAGCTCATTCTTACCAATCAAGAAAATGTACTGAGCAGAAATTTCGTCTGAAGGATCTGCATCTAAAGCCTCATAAGCTATCTGATAAAATCTTTCAATCTGCTTGGTATCAATAAGGAATAAAGCAAACTGAATCTTTAAGCTCTTCAAATATTTGCCTTCCGGAAATTTTTGCAAATACTCAGAAGCAAGAGCGTCGATCTGTTTTTCTTTAGCCAAACGCCTTGCGCAAACAAATGCCGCAAAGTAATAATCTTCAATCAATTTGTCGTCAGGATATTCATCTAGCAATTGGCGATAAGCCCAGAAACTTTCATAGTCTCTTTGAGTCTCATAATAATTTGTTGCAATTCTTGCCATCAAAATAGAAGTATAGCTTTCTACGTCTGCAAGCTGTTTAACAACAAAGTCCGCATATTTTTTTCTGTTGCTTAAGTCTTCAATTCTTGGGTCGTTATCGTCAACTTTTTTAAGCTCTCCAAGTCGCACTTCAATTCTTTTTGAAAGCTCTGACATAAATTCTGTAATGTCTTCTTTTGTTTGCACAAAAGTTAGGCACAAAGCTGCATCGGCATAGCGCTTTTGACGTGCCAAGGTATTGCCTGCTGTAAGAAGATCTACCGAAAGTAAAATGTCGTATTTTGCAGGAACATTATTTGTTAGGTAAGGATAATATTTGCTTGCCTCTTCAAACTCTCCGTTTGCTAGGTGCATTCTGATAAGCGCTGCTGCCGCATAAGTTTTGTCTTCAATATTTTTTGCGGCTGCAAACATCTGCGGGAACCAAACAGCACCCTTGTCCCAGCTCTTTTTATTATAATAAGCCTGAGAGATTTTTTTGATTAAATTGTACTTTTGATAATCATGCAAATTTTTTACATAAGGCGGCTTAAGATTCAAAGCCCAAGTGTCTGCAGCTTCTTCAAACTGACCAAGACCATTATAGCAATTTGCCTTAAGTTCAATTGCCTTCACAGCCAAAGAGCCGTTTGGCCATCCTGAAATAACCTTCTCAAAATAATCTAATGCAGAGCTGAGGCTGGCCTTAGATTCAGATGCCTGATACTCTTGCACATAGCCATAACCCATAAAAAAGTACAAACCCTCTAGCTGACTTTTGTCATTTCCAGGCTCAAGACGTGTAATTAGCTCTTGAATGTAAGGTCTTGCATCAACGTACTGCGCTTGTCTGATAAAATTATCTGCAGTGTTTTTAAGTTGTATAGAGCCCTCGCTCTTAAGATCTTGTGCGCTTAGCTGTAAGATAGGCGCAGCCAAGAACATTGAAAACATCAATATTTTATTCAATTTTTTATGCAT
>JAVBSE010000137.1:0-5336 GCA_031547315.1 Opitutales bacterium | reverse complement strand
TCTACAAGAGTCTTTGCAAAGATTACGCCAAACTCGTCTGCAGTAAGGGGTTTGCAAGTTGCAGGATTTACTGCCGGCGGAGTTTTAATAGGCAAATCTGCCTCAATATTATACCACTGTTTAGGAATTCTGTCTTCCTCTAAAATATATTTAATTTGCTTCGACATACTAAAATTTACTTATTCTTGCTGCCTTCAGAGTCTGTGGCAGGTTTTGTCATATCAAAAATAATTTCTGATGGAATTTCACTGGCAGTCTTGTTAGACGCATTAAATGCAGGAAATACACGAGCCTGTGTGAATAAATTTGCCTCTTGCGGCAATGCGGTAATTATCTGCTTTTGCACAAAACAATCAAACTCGTTAGCTTCAAATTCAATTGTAAACGGAGCCTTGCCCATAGGCAAATTGTTAACAACAATTGAAGCGCCCTCAGGAATGCTGCTAATTTTTACCATCTTTGTTGGCGGCGTATCAGAAGATGCGCAGGCGCACAAAAATAAAGGCAGCAAAAACAATGTTAAAAATTTTCTCATTCTACAAAGATGCCAAATATTCGTCTTTTGTCATCAAAGATTCTATCTCTGAAGGGTTTTCAAGCTCTAGCTTTAAAATCCAACCCAAACCTTCGGGGTCGGAATTCAGAAGCTGCGGAAAATTTTCTAACTGCTCATTTACAGCAATAACCTTGCCTGCAAGCGGCATATAAATTTCTGACGCAGCCTTTACAGATTCAACAACACCAAAAACATCGCCGGCCTTGAATACAGTGCCAACAGCAGGAACCTCAACAAAGGTGATATCGCCCAAAGCCTCTTGTGCGTGATTGCTAATGCCAACAACACCCACATTTGAAGTTTCTAAGCTTATCCATTCATGATCTTTTGTGAATTTCATCATATAAATTTTTTATTAAACTCTAAAGCAATACGATTATCTCTGACTTTTGCAAACAATTCTTTTGATAAATATTCACTTTCTACTAAAACAGAGGCTATCGGCGCATTTAAAATAGGCGACCACGCCCCGGAAAGCACCTTCCCTACTACATTTTCTTCAAAATAGATTTTTTCGCCATCTCTTACAATGCGCTTGTCTAAAGCTTTTACGTGCGCAACTTTTCTGCTAAGCCCGGCCTCTTTAATTTTTTTAAGAGCATCACGCCCAACAAAATTTTTATCCAACTTCACAGCCCAACCAAGATTTGCTTCAAACGCATTTATCTCTTTTGAAAGCTCGTGCCCATATAACGGATACCTTGCCTCCAAACGTAAAGAATCTCTTGCTCCAAGCCCGCAAAGCTTTACGCCTGCATCCACGCATTTTTGCATAAGCGCAGTTGCATCTTCATTCTTACAGATAATTTCAAAACCATCGCTGCCTGTATAACCTGTGCGGCTAATAAAATTTCCTTCAAATTCTGTAAATGTAAATTTTTCTAAAGAAGAAAAATCTTTTCCAAAAATTTTCTGCATGGCTTCAAGTGCCTTAGCACCCTGCACCGCAAGCATAGAAAGTTGGTCCGACAAATCCGTAAGCCTAGATTTAAAATTTCCAAGCGCCAATGTGCCCCTTAAAGCCTCTAAATCTGTGGCTGTATTCGACGCATTTAAAACTATCAAAAATTTTGTGGCAGAAAGCCTGTAAACAATTAAATCGTCCAAACATTCGCCCTTATCATTGCACAAAAGCGCATACTTTGCCTGACCATTTTCAAGACTAGAAAAATCATTAGTCAGCGCATAATTCAAAAATGCCAATGCATCCTCACCTTCAAGCTCTGCCTGCCCCATGTGGCTAACATCAAAAACGCCAACACCCTCACGCACTGCCATGTGCTCTTCAATTATAGAAGTATACATAACCGGCAAAAGCCAGCCGGCAAACTCTACCATTCTGCCTTTGTGTGCTCTATGAAAATCTGCAAGTATTGTTTCTTTAGCCATAATCCCAAAATCATGACTGTGCCCAATTTTTCTTCAATCATAAATTATATCTTTTTTATTTTTAATTGGGTTTTATTAGGAGGGGCTGGCTGCGCCCTATGTTTTTTTTAGATATAGCAGGGGCTTGCTTGCAGCCCTGTACCTGCAGGCAAACAAAGTTTACATCCAATAGTTTTAAGTGGGCTTTTATTGAGTTTTATTTGAAACTCAAAAATTAAAGAAAATTTTTAAATTTATTAGCCACAGATGACGAAGTGGAGCGCAGCAAGACGGAGATACACAGATAAGCACAGATGATAATTAACCACAGATGAAACAGATGTAAACAGATGAGATAAAAAAAAGGATATGATTTCTTACTTAAGTAAAAGTCTATTGCGGTGCAGATTAGATAGCAGAATAAAGTTTGTAAGTGTCGTGTGATATTCTGTTTTTGTGAGTAGTTTTTTAAGAAGGATTTTAGTAGTAGATGAGAGGTGAACTACTTTGGGGATGGGCGCAAAGAAATGTTTTTCTTTTCGAAATAGTCTTTGTTAGATTTTTAAATTAAACAAATATCAAATGACTTATTTTTCATTAAACGCTGTCAAATGCTGGCTCAGACGAGCATACAAAAAATCTCATGGATAGGAGTGTACAAGCGTACATGACTATTCATGAGATTTTTTTGTAGCGGAGTATCAGCCGCATTTGACAACGTTTAATTAGAAGATGTATTTAGCAATATCCGAAAATGTATGGAAGTATTCGTGGCAAAGTGCTTTAGTACCGCTATCTTCAATATTGCCGTCTGCCAAACCTAAGCAAGCAAAGCCTGCCAGGCGCACAGAGCAAACACCTGCGCCGCTATCTTCTATACCTACAACGCTGTTTCTGTCGGCAAAATCTATGCCTAAACCCACTTTAGAAACTTCTGCGTAAAGCCATGGGTGCGGTTTTGGTGAAAGTTCGCCCAGTGTGCCTGCAAAGCCTTTGCGTAGTGGGAAACCTGCTGTGATGATAGAGTCGTAAAAATCTTTAGGATCTCCCATCCCTAGGGTTTCAAAGCCATTTAGAATTTCAGGCCAAGCTTTTTCGTAGAGGCCTGATGTAACAAGTCCTATTTTGATATTCTTGGCTTTAAGCTCCATAAGAAAATCTTTAATGCCTTCTGTTGGAGTGAAGGCTGCCGGGCGGCCTCTGCCTTCCATGATTTCA
Source organism: Opitutales bacterium (assembly GCA_031547315.1). Lineage (GTDB taxonomy): Bacteria > Verrucomicrobiota > Verrucomicrobiia > Opitutales > Intestinicryptomonadaceae > Intestinicryptomonas. Next base: position 2,194 of record JAVBSE010000137.1, on the reverse strand, counting down.
TTCATCTCATAATGAGTATGTTCGAAATAATATTTGCGTGCTTCTTCTAAAGATTTGTCTGCACAATATTTGTTGAGGCAGTGCGTTAAGTGTTCAGAAACGCTATGCCCCGAAACAAAAGGAATGTCAGATTCTTCAAGTGTGAATTTAGGATTGCCCAAGAGACTTGCTGTTGTTTTTTCGATAATCCAGATCCAAAAACTTTCGCTTTTAATTGTTGTGCCATCTAGGTCCATCAGCACAGCTTTAAGAGGTTTTTTCACAGCAATGTCGTGCACAGGATAATATGCAGGATAACCTAATTCGCTTTTTACAAAGGCCATAGATTTATTTTCGTAGGCGATGAATTCTACTTTTTTGTCTCCTGTTGCGCAGACTGCTTTAACGCCTTCTTGGCCCACTTTAAAAAGTCCGTCAGAAGTGGCGTCTAGCTCCCAAAATTTTGAGCTTGCGTTGAATGTTCCCATGGATGGGAAAACTATGTCTCTTTCTAATTTCTTCATATTTTGTGCGATTTTTATAAAATTCAAAAACAAAAAAAGCTCGCCATTTCGCAGACGAGCTTCTTTGAAACAATTAAATAACCCTAAAAACTATTTTGTAGTTTTCAAGCTTTTTAGCGTATTATTGTAAACCTCTTGCGCTTTCCAATTTGAGCTTTCTCCCATAGATTTGTCAAGAAGCGCTAGCCACTTTTTTGTGCGGAAATTATGAAGGTCGTTCTTATTTACATCGCCATTTGCCTTTTTGAATTCTTCAGTTTCCATTAGGCGATAGCGCACGTCTTCAATAGGCATAAGTCTGTCGTTGATGTAAGAAGACCAAAGCTTCATTTCTGCAGCTGTTGGTTCGCGTCCAAGCATTTCAATATATGCCGTCTGCACTGCTGCAGGGGCTTCGTAAACGCCGTAAGAATAAGCCTTATAGCCGCCTCTGTAAGGAGGGGTATTAGACACAGAGCCATGGTTGCAACGTAGCAAATGCTTTAATGAACGCACCTGAGGAATAAAATCTTTCTGCAAAATCGACTTGCCTATATACTTAGGATTATACTGCAAAGGCGCAGGTTCATCGCAAATTATGTGCCACTCGCCATCTGCAAGACCAGAGTGTTTGCCAATAGACTTATTGCCTGTGATAGTAAATTCGTCAATGCCGGCAGCAACAAAACCATAAGCAAGAGCGTCGCCAGATAGCACGTTGTCAACAACAGTTGCGCCAATAAATGTTTCTGTAAAATCTTTTGGAACCCAAACAGTTGCGCCCATAGGCACTGCAATGTGCACTCTTGCGCCTCTTGCGTCGATAAGATTATTTTTAACTTCTACGCCTCTGTAGTCAAATTTACGCTGAGCTTTTTTGTCGTTCTTATCCACAAGCTCTCTGTCAATTTCATGATGTCCTATGCCGTCAACCATATTGATGCCGCCCAAAGATTCACGAGAAATTGAAGCGATAACATTTTCTTTTACTATAGTTCCTGGTGCGCAAAAAATAACAATGCCAACGTCTGTTGGGTCAATTATGATATTGTTAGAAACTGTTGTGTTTGCAGCAGCGCAAGAAATACCATCGCCCCATCTTGTAGATTTTTCGTCTCTGTGCCTGCCATTGCCGCGTACGTCTGCGCCGCCGCCAAAGTAAACGTTATTTTCTACTACGCAGTCTTGGCCGCCTTCATGAACTTTAAATGTGCTCCAAGTTCTAGAGTTCATAAACACGCAGTTGCGTATTGTCTGTCTTCTTGCAGAGCCGCCGCCAAAGAAAGCCATTTCAGGATTTCCTTTTTCTGTGTCGTAAGGCTCAAGATTATAGCGATTGCCATCAAGAATGACTTTTTCCATCACTATGTCATTCTTGTTATTGCCATTAACAATCTGCCCTGCCTCTTTTACAGCAACTCTTAGTGTTGCGTATTCGCTTAGGCGCTTTGCATCTTTAGTGAAAAGCTTTTGTCCGTCATTCTTGAATCGAATTTCTTTTTCGATATTATAGACCTGCCCTTTTTTAAGAGCAACGTCGTCTCCCGCATCCAGAATTTTCTGAATGTCAGATGTATTGTTTGCCACAACAACAGCAGCATTCAAGCTTGCTGCCGCAGCAAAAAATGTAAGACCAAGAAATGTTCTTACGAACCCCATTTTCATATATTTTACTTTTTCCATACACAAGAAAAGGTAAAAAAAATGAAAAA
>JAVBSE010000195.1:0-3460 GCA_031547315.1 Opitutales bacterium | reverse complement strand
AACACCCCAATCTTCAGGATTCACAGAAAAATCTTCAGCAGAAACTTCACCCTTCCAAAGCCCCGGAATTTGCCCGCCTTTTGCCTCAACAAGCGGAATAAACTGCATATGGCGGCTGCCTATCATATTCTTTAAAAATGCGTAAGTTTGCAGTGGGCGCTTTGAATTTTTATTACTTACAACTGTCAGCGTATTAAACGGAATTGCGTATGTGCGCAAAAGTTTTGAGGCCGCTATAACACGCTCAATCGTGGATTCTCCGCCTAAATCAACACGATATGAGCTTGAAGGCTCATCGCCGTCTACGCTTAGTCCAACAAGAAAGTCGTTCTTCTTTAAAAAGGCACACCATTTTTCGTCCAAAAGAAGCCCATTTGTCTGCAAGTCGTTTTCTATGCGCTTGCCGGAGGGACAATATTTTTTTTGAAGCTCTACGATTTTTTCAAAATACTCTACGCCTAAAAGAGTTGGCTCGCCCCCATGCCAAGTAAAAAATATAACAGGGCTCTCCTGAGCTTCAATGTAAGAGCTTATGAATTTTTCTAAAACCTCATCTTCCATTTTGGAAGCGCTTGCCAAAGTTTTTTGTTTTTCCAAAAAATAGCAATACTTACAGCGCATATTGCAAAGCGCACCTGTGGGCTTTGCTGTAATATGAAAATTTGCACTAAATGACATGGGGATAGATAAGATTCAAGCTTTGCCTGCATTTAACGCAGCGTTAAAAATGTATCGAACAAAATTCTTTTCTATTTATAATATTTTTAAGTTTAATCTCATTTATTTTCATAAAAACGTTTGCCTAAATAAAATTTCAAAAAATTTATAAAAAAGACTTGCGTGAGAAAAAAATTACGTCATATTAAAGTGCTTTATTAAATTTTGACGTGCTATAGATAGGCAAAGCTTTTATCAGGTACATCATAAAACAACTTTAAAACATAAATTATTAGCATCATGGCAGACGAACAGAAAAAACTACCTTTGAATATGACATTTTCCGATAAGGAAAGCCTAGACCGTTACACAACGGAAACTGGCAAAATCCTTCCTCGTAAGTTCACAGGGCTTACAGCTAAGGAACAGCGTCATATCAAAAAGACTATCAAACAGGGCAGAAATTTGCTCTTGATGAAGTAAGAATTTCTTACATTTAAAATTTAAAAGACGAGTATTGCGCTCGTCTTTTTTTGTATATTTTTGCCTTAGCTTATTTTATGAACGCCTTGCAAATGCATAGGCTTTTATATTTTTAAAACCTGCTTTTTTAAGAACTTTTGCACATTCATTGACAGTTGCGCAGCTTGTGATTACATCGTCTAAGACAATAATATTAGAGTCTTTTGTTAAAGAATTTTCTACAAGTTTAAATGCGCCTTTAACGTTTTCTATGCGGGCGTCTCTTGTTAATGCAGTTTGCGTATTTGTGTGTTTTACACGCTTTAAAATTAGTTCTACTTTAGCATTCAATCTTGGAAATTGCTTTACAATTTCACTGGCAATTACTTCTGCCTGATTATAGTTTCTTTTGCGTTTTCGTTCTTTGCTAAGAGGAACAGGAACAATTATTGCGTCTTTAAAAAATTCTGAAAATCCCTTTGCATTTGATGCAATTTTTGCAATGTCATGCGCCACCCAAATTCCATTTCTGTATTTTAGCTCTATGACAAGTTCACGCCCTGCCGAGGCGTATTCACAGGCAACTTTTGTTTCAGAAAAATGGAAGTCGTAAGTTTCGCACTTGGGGCAAGTTTGAGGTTCAATGTCGCTGCCTGCAATTTCTGCGCATCTTTTGCAACGTGGAATGGGGAATGCAAAAGGCGCATCTGCACAATTTTTGCAAAGATATTTAAGGCCGTCTGATGGATTTATTTTTCCGCAAGATAAACAATGGCGTGGAAAAAAATAATCTAAAAATTTTGCCCACAAATCTTTCATATACTTTAAATTTTGCAGATAATTTTTGCTAAGAAATTATTTTTACCACAGAGCAAGAACCCCAAGAATTTTTAATACACTTCATGTCTGTGAGCATATTTGCGTCGCTGAGGTCGTCGCCTATTGCGTATTTAAAATGAAAGCTTCCGTCTGCAGCCTTTTCGTAAAGGGGCTTTATTTCTACCTTTGCGGGCTCGCAAATTTTAAATGGCGATGCAGAAGAATAGTCTGAAGGATAGTTTAAATTGTAAACTGAGTGCAAATTTTTTTTAGCGTCTTCCAAATTTTTAAGCACAAAATTTGCCGAATGCTCACAAGCGCAAGCCAAACATTTTTCTACTGCTTTTGGCGGAGGCAAATGCTTAAGCCTGCAAATTTCGTAATGCTCTTTTGCAAGCTGCATAGAGCACGCAAATGCAGGCTTTCCAAAGGCTGCGCCTTCTGCTGCCGCAGCAAAAGTTCCTGAGCTCCAAAGCAGGGGAAGCGCCAAATTTTGCCCTATATTCATACCTGAAACCACTGCGTCAATTTCGCCCTTAACTATGTGGGAAAGCGCAATATTTACGCAGTCTGCAGGCGTGCCATCAATGGTAAAAATCTGCACATTATCAAAACCCTCATGCTGCGTTAATGTGAGGTTTTTATGTCTGCTATATGCCCTGCCTATCCAGCTTTGCTCTGTTGCAGGAACAACGCAAATAAGAGACTTTGATATTTTAGAAAACGCCCTTAAAAATGGTTTTAAAAAGGGCGAATCTAAAGCATCGTCATTACTTATCAGAACTTGGCTCAGCTGGCTCAAGACTTTCGCCTTTTAAGAATTTGTTGATTGAAGCTGCCGCCTTTTTGCCCTGACCCATTGCGCTAATTACAGTTGCAGCCCCACTTACCACGTCGCCGCCTGCAAATACTTGCGGCATAGATGTTTGCAGCGTTTCAGGATTAACTTCAAGCGTTCCTTTTCTTGTAGTTTTTAAATTCTTACAAGTCATAGGAATTAGTGGATTTGGGCTATTGCCAATAGAGACAACAACAACGTCGCACTCTATCACAAAGTTGCTGCCCACAATTTCTTTAACGCCCCTGCGCCCCGAAGCGTCAGGCTCTGTAAGCTCCATACGCACACATTCTAAGCCTGCAACTTTGCCTTCAGCGTCTGAAACAACACGCACAGGGTTTGTAAGCAGTTCAAAGTTTACGCCCTCTTCTTCTGCGTGATGCACTTCTTCTGAACGAGCAGGCATTTCTTCTTTTGAACGCCTGTAAACTAAAGTAGATTTTGCGCCTGCACGCAGTGCAGTTCTTGCAGAGTCCATAGCAACGTTACCGCCGCCAATTGTTACAATGTGCTTTGCCCTGATAGGCGTTGTGCCATAATTTGGGAAGTCGTAAGCCTTCATCAAATTAAAGCGTGTTAAAAATTCGTTTGCAGAAAATACACCAACAGCGTTTTCTCCGGGGATACCCATAAAGTTTGGCAAACCTGCGCCGGAGCCAACAAAAACTGCATCAAAACCATCTG
>JAVBSE010000037.1:0-11758 GCA_031547315.1 Opitutales bacterium | reverse complement strand
CTTGTTGCATCGTCTTTTGAAGCCATTTCAGACCTCAAAGAATTTGCCATTAAATTTGCGCTTTCTGTTGACGCATTAGATGCCTGAGCTTTGCGCAAGGCTTCTGCCATCTTTTCATTTTCTGCACGCAGCTGTTCCACTTCAAGGCGAAGTTTGCCTACTTCACGCTTTAAAAGTGCAAAGTCTTGCTGCAAATCTGCAACAGCCAAATTAGACTGGGCGAAGGCAGATACAGATAATCCTGCCAGCGCAAATAATGTAAAAAATCTTTTCATTGAGTTCATATTAAAATTAGTTTTATAAGTTTCGCAAATACTTTTTCTTAGCCTTTTGCTAAATCTGCAAGGGCTTTTAAATCTAGTTTGCCGCTTGCAAGCATAGGTATTTTTTCAGCCTTAACTATGTATTTTGGCATCCAAAGATTGCTTATGCCTGCACTGCGCAAAGTTTCTTTAACTGTGTGCAGTTCTAAATCGACAGTAGTAACAAGAACTAAAGCTTCGCCTTTGCCTTCGTCTAGCCTTGCAGAAATTGCAAGCTGCTGAAGGTCGCTAGGGGGTAGTTTTAGGCCATTTGCAAGGGCGTTTTCCACTGTGGCGTGGGGTACCATCTCGCCGCCAATTTTAGAAAATCTTGAGAGCCTGCCATCAACAAAAACATAGCCTTCTGCATCCAGTCTTGAAAGGTCGCCAGAGATAAGCCAGTCGCCATCTAACATTTTTTTTGTTGCCTCAGGATTATTCAAATACCCAGGAAAAACATTTGCGCCCCTTAAGCTTAGCAAACCTTGCTCACCCAAAGGCAAAGGCTCTAAAGTTTCGGGATGAAGTATCCTTGCCTGCATCCCAGGGAAAAGCTTACCAATAGAGCCTGCTTTTGTACCTGTGCTGTACCAGCCAAAATCTCCTTCATCAGTATTTACGCCAACAACAGGAGAGGCTTCTGTCAGTCCATAGCCTTCTTTGTAAGAGCCCTCTCCAAAAACGCTGTCCCAGGCTTTGTCAAAACCTGCGGGGGTTTTTTCTGCGCCTGCAATAATGCGGCGTATATTTTTAACGCCATCTTCATTTGCATAGCGCAAGTAGGCTCTAAAAAACGTAGGCGTGCCTATCATCACAGAGGGTTTATATTCTGCCATTGCGTGCAGATTGGTTTTGATGTCTATGGGGCTGGCAAGCATTATAGTTTTAAAGCCCATAATTGCCATGTACCAAAGCTCAAACAATGCGCCAAAAGAGTGAAATATAGGCAGGTTTCCCAAAAGCACGTCATCGTCTTTAAAGACGCCATTTAGCTTAGTTTGAAGGGCGTTTGCAATAAGATTTCTTTCTGTTAATATTGCCGCTTTTGGTGCGCCTTCGCTGCCGCTTGTAAATATTAGCGTGGCTTCCTTTTTGTTGTCTGCGTATTTTTCTATTTTGTACTTTTTAAGGATGTCTTCAAAAGAAAGGTCTTTTGTAGAGATTCTTGAATCTTTTTGCGCAAAAAATTCTGCCAAGTCAAAAACCTTGTCTGTCCAAGGGAATGCAGGGTTTGCGTCTGCGATTTTTTTACGCATGGGCTCCATAGTAACAATAGTGTCTGCGCCGGAATTTTCTATGCAAGATTTTGCAGCAGAGGGCCCCATAGTAAAATTCAAATTAACAGGAATTTTTTTTGCAAATATGCAGGCAAAATTTATTGCGACAGATGCAAAAGAAGGCGGAAGCGCAATTGCAATTCTTTTGGCACTTGTCAGCGCATCAAGTTTTTCTGACAAGGCTAGGGCGTATTCTAAAATTGCACGTGCGCTGTAAGATTTATTGCCTCCTGTATAATCAACAAGTAAAATTTCATCAGCTTTTTTGTAAAGTCCGCTTGCTATTGCATAGGCCAAAGACCACTTCAGCTCTTCAAGTTTTTCAAACTCTTCAAAGCCCATATCAATTATTTTACTATACATGCTTCAAATCTTTTAAAATTTTCAAATTTTGTCAATAATGCTTGATAATATTTTGAACTTAGTATATTCAATTTTGAAATAAAGTTTCAACTTGTAAAATATTCTTACTTATGAAAATAAAAATTCTAAAAATCTTGGTACTAAGCGCCATATCAATGTGTAGTTCAGTTTATGCTGTTTATGTTAGTTCTGAACCTTACGGAAAAACTTCTAATGGCGAAGAAGTGCTTCAATTTACCTTAAAAAATAAAGAGGGAATGGTAGTCAAAGCCATTTCTTATGGCGGAATTGTTACAGACATTATAGTGCCGGATAAGTTTGGAAATTTTGAAAACGTTACACTAAACCTGCAAAATCTTGCAGATTACGAGGCTAACAGAGCCTTCTTTGGCCCTATAATTGGCCGCTACGGCAACCGCATAGGCAAGGCGGAATTTTCTATAGACGGCATTAAGTACAATATTTCAGTGAACGAAAATCAGAATGCTTTGCATGGCGGGCAAAAGGGTTTCGACTGCTTTGTCTGGAAGGCTGAAATGATTGAAGGCAAAAACGAAGCCGGCATAAAATTTACACGCACAAGCCCTGATGGCGAAATGGGTTTCCCTGGCAATATGCAAGTTGAAGTCATCTATAAACTAAACGAAAATAATGAATTTTCTGTAAGCTACAAGGCGCAGTCAGACAAAAAAACAGTTTGCAACTTAACTTGGCACCCCTTCTTAAATTTGGCTGGCGCAGGCAATGGAACCATTTTAACTCACCACTTTTTTGTGCCTGCAGACTACGTTACACTTGTTGACAAAGAACTGATTCCTACAGGAGAAAATATGCCAGTAACAGGCACGCCTTTCGACTTTACTTTACCAAATAAAGCAATAGGAGAACGCCTAAATAAAAACGCAGAACAAGTTTTGAAAGAGAATGGAATTGAAAGAAATCTTGCTTGGGAGCAAGGAATGGAAAAGCTGCCAAAAGAAGAATTGTATTTTCGTTCAAGGGTTGCGTCGGCAATCGCACAACTTAAAAATGCGGGCGGCGCTTACGACCACAATTTTGTGCTAAATAAACCTGTGGATACTATGGGTGTAGCGTGCATAATCTATCATCCAAAATCCGGCAGAAAACTAACAGTGCAAACAGAAGAACCTTGCTTGCAATTTTATTCAGGGCAGGGCTTTAATGGCAAATACAAAGGCGCAAACGGAAAATCTTACGAGGCCTTTGCAGGCTTTGTAATAGAGCCTCAGCATTACCCTGACGCTCCAAATAAGCCGCAGTTTTTTCCAAGCACCTTGCTTTTACCCGGCGAAGTTTTTACATCAAAAAGCATATATAAATTTTCTACAGACCCTAATTTTAACTCTTACAAAAAGGGCAGTTTAAAAAGTATTTTGGATTAGACTTTAATTTACTTTCAAATCTTGTGCATAAAGGCTTTTTAGTTTTTATGCACTTTTTGTTTTACTTATTAAAATAAGCAAATTACGCTCAAAATTCTTACTATGAAAAAAATAATTCTACTTACAAGTTTGCTTGCTTTGCTAAAATCTTTTGCCGCAGAGCCTGTCGATTACGTTAACCCTTATGTTGGCAATATCAGTCACATTTTAGTGCCTACATATCCCACAGTGCAGCTGCCAAATTCTATGATGCGTGTTGTTCCGCGCAGGGCAGATTTTAGCGATGTTCAAGTTGAGGGCTTGCCCCTAATGACATATGCACACAGAGCAAAAAACGCAAGTTCGCTTGAAGTTTTTGTGTCTGATAATGAGGCTCAAAATTCAGGCGCACCACGCAAATATTTTTATGACAGAGAAAAAATTACACCTTATTCTTTTTCTGTATTTTTAGAGGGCGAAAATGTATTCGCAAAATATGCACCAAGTTTCCGAAGCGCAATTTACGAGCTAGATTTTTCGGAAGCAAAAAATGAAAACAGAAACATAAAAATTTGGACTAATATAGGTACAGCCAAAATAGAAGGGGCAGAAATTCACCTCACAGAAAGCCTGCCAAAAGACGCAAAAATGTTTACAGTTTTTCGCTTTGAAGCCGCTCCAATAAAAAAATTAGAAGCGTCTGATAAAAAGAGTGTAAGCTTTATTTTTGATAAGTCTTTAAAAACTATAAGGCTAAAATACGCAGTGTCTTTTGTCAGCATAGAGCAGGCAAAAATAAACTTAGAAAAAGAAATTACAGACTATGATATTGCAAAACTAGAAGTACAGGGGCGCAAACTCTGGAATGAAAAACTTTCTAAAATAAAAGTAAAGGGCGGCGAACAAAATATGCGTATTTTCTACACCGCCCTTTGGCGCAATTACGAGCGCATGGCAGACTTTTCTGAATACGGAAAATACTATAACGCCTTCGACAAAAAAGTTCACGAAATTTCAGGGCCGTTTTACACAGACGATTGGACTTGGGACACCTACCGCACAAGCCATCCGCTGCGCATACTTATAGAGCCAAAAATGGAAGCGCAAATGCTAAATTCTTATGTGAAAATGGCAGAAGCGTCTGAAGAAAAATGGCTGCCAACTTTTCCAAGAATCATTGGCGACCCTCATGGAATGTTGGGGCATCATTCTATAATTGTTTTTGCAGACGCGCTATCAAAGGGCTTAGAGGGTGTCGATTATAAGTCTGCATATCAGTACGCAAAAAACACGCTGGAAACCGCAACAGTTACAGTTTGGAGGCGTATGCATAAAACTCCGCTAGACGCATTTTATGAAGAGAAAGGCTACTATCCTTCTTTGCGTGCAGGTGAGGCAGAAACAGAAAGCTATGTAGACAGCTTTGAAAAACGTCAGTCAGTTGCGCTCACACTTTCTATTTCTTACGACGACTATGCGCTTTCGCAAATGGCAAAAACTTTGGGCGATACAGAAACTGCAATCAAATATGAAAAGCGCAGCAAAAATTATATGAATCTTTGGAACGCAAAAACAAAGTTCTTTCACCCAAAAGACAAAGATGGAAAGTTTATAGAAATCACAGACTACAGATACGCAGGCGGTCTTGCATTCAGAGATTTTTATGACGAAAATAACGCCTATATATACAGATGGGATCTCGCATACAACTTGCCTGAACTCATAGAACTTATGGGCGGCAAAGAGGCTGTGGAAAAAAATTTGGATGAACTTTATTCAACTCCTCTAGGTAAAGAAAAACGAGATTTTTACTACCTAAACGGGCCAGACCACAGTGGCAATATAGGGCAATTTTCAATGGGCAACGAGCCTGCATTTCATATTCCATTTTTATACAACTATACAGGCAAAGCTTGGAAAACACAAAAATTTGCAAGGTTAGTTTGCGATATGTGGTTTAGAGACGACCTAATGGGCATACCAGGCGACGAAGATGGCGGGGCTATGTCTGCATTTGTGATATTTACACAACTGGGTTTTTATCCTACGGCGCCAAGCAAGCCATATTACGACATCGCAAGCCCTTACTTTACAGAGGCAGTTTTAGACTTAGAAGATGGCAAAACTCTTAAAATTCTTGCGCCAAATACAAGCAAAGAAAACAAATACATCCAAAGCGTGAAATTTAATGGCAAAGAAATTACAAGCCCTCAAATTCCGCACAGTTTAATAAAAGATGGCGGAGTTCTGGAATTTGAAATGTCAGATAAGCCCAACTATAATTGGGGCAAATAAGATACCTTAATAAATCAAAAAAAATCCGATCTAAAAAAATGAAACTTTTATTCAAAAATTGTTTTTAATAAAAGTGATGGGTTTTAAAAAAATTCCAAAAAGGAAAGTGATAAAAATATGAAAAAATCAATATTAGTTCTATCAGTTTTGGCAATTGCAGGCTTCTGCTTTGCACAGGAAAAAGCTTGTCCTAAAGCTAAAACTTGCGACAAACCGGCAGCAGTATGCCCTTGCGTACCAGATGCAAAAGAATGCAAATGCACAGGTGATTGCAAATGTCCGGTAAAAGCAGAAAAGAAAGCTTCTTGCCCAGCAGCAAAAGCTTGCGACAAAAAATAGTTAAAAGCTGTGAAATGGGGCGTGATGCTCCGTTACAAAAAAAGTCCACGAAAGTCATGTATCCTCATACACTCTTTCCGTGGACTTTTTTCGTATACTCGCCTGACACCCCATTTGACAGCTTTAAAAAAAAACAAAAGACTATCTCGCAAAGAAAAACATTTCTTTGCGCCTTTCCTAAATTTTTTTCTTTTAAAAAACTAATCGCAAAAACAACAAATCATACGACACTTATTTTCTTTATTCCCTTTTCTTTATCTGTACCGCAATAGACTTTAAATTAAGTAAAATCATATTCATATTTTTTATATCATCTGTTTACATCTGTGTTCATCTGTGGTTAATAAATAAAAAACATTCCCTGAAGAAAAAATCTAATAAGCTTGAAAGTTCTTAAGAATTGTTGATTATTTTCCTCATGAAAAAGCTTATATTAGTACTTGGTTCTTTGTTTTTGCTTCAGAATATTGCGTGTGCAAATGTGTTTAGTGATTTGATTCCTAATGCAGAAAATTTGAGCACAAAATTTTGTAAAGAAGCCTATCTTTATCTCTTAATTTCCGGAGTAGTTTTGAGCATGCTTGTGGCAATATTTTTGCTAAAGGCTAACCCCGCAAAATCTGCGCTTGCAGTTATTGTTTCAAAGGCGGTTTTGGCTTTTCCTATACCTTGGGTAATTTGGTTTTTGGCAATGAAAATAGATTCAGTTGAAATCTTTTCTAACAACTTTTTTAAGTTTGTTTGCCTTCCAATTTTATTTGCTTTAATTGCGAGCCCTCTTGAGGGAATGATTGCAAAATTCATTCCCGGCTCAGACAAGCTTGACGCAAAATTTTACCCCTACACAGCGCTTGTAAACATTGTAGCAATGCTGATTGCGGTATATTTTGTTTTGGGTAAATAAGTCTCTGTTTGAATTTATAAAAAAATTAACTTAGCTAAGTGTTCAATGAAACGCTTAGCTTTTTTATTAGCAATTACTTATTTATTTCTCAAAATATTTGCCTGAAATCTTGTCTTTTTCTAAAACTTTAAAGCCTGCTTTTTTAATTTTTTTGATGTCAGAAAGCGCCTTTTCTTTTTGAGGCGTGTACTGGCTGTTCAGATTTGGGCTTTCAAAAACTCGGCGCACAGGCTTGCCATTTTCAGGATGTGTTTTAAGTGTTTTAGAGCTAGCGTGCTCTACTTCAAAAACTTCGCCCTCAGAGCCGTCTTTTTCTATTACTGCGTATTTGTAAACAGGCATATTAGGCTCCTTTTGCGCTAGAGCAAATTAACGCAATATTTTCTAATAAGAACATTGCAGTTTTAAATATTGCCATTCCCAAATATTCTCCTGCTGGCGTAAGCCAGATTAAAAGTAAAAGAGCAACAAAACCATATTGAGAAAATTTAATATAAGTTTCGTGGCTCATTTTTAAAAGATAGCGCAAAAAATGAGAGCCGTCTAAAGGAGGCACAGGCAGCATATTAAAAACCATCAACATAGTGTTTATTAAAAGCGATGTAGAACTTGCAAACATTAGTGCGTCTATATTTTTTGCGTAGGCAAAGACAAATAAGTATGCAGATATAATTGCCAAAATAAGATTCACAAGCGGACCTGCAAATGTTGAAAGCAGGTCGTCTCTCATTCTTGTTTTAGGGTTGGGAAGAGATACTTGCACAGGTTTGCCCCAGCCAAACATTATTGGGCTGCCTGTAAAAATCATGACAGCAGGCAAAAGCAGCGTGCCTATTGGATCGGCATGTGCAAGGGGGTTTAGTGTTACTCTGCCTTGAAGGCGCGGAAGCGGGTCTTTTAGCTTATCGGCGGCAAAGGCGTGTCCAAACTCGTGCATGGTAATTGCGATAAGTAGGATAATAAAAAAAATCGCCTTTGTTTCAAAGGTTCGTTCGCTGGTGATTGCCTGATAAAATGCGTATAATAGTTGATCCATTTTTAATTAGTTTCTTTATTTAAAATTTTTTCTGCCAGTTTTTGCAAATAATTTTTTTCTTTTTGCAGATGTTCCGAATTTATTTTTTTTAAGATTTCTTGAGCTTCCTGCGCACGTTTAAGCTTCAAAAGAATTTTTGTTTTTTGAATTAAAATTTCGTCTCTTTCAAAATTTAGACCTGCAAATGAAAGTGCGTTGTCAAAGGCCTTAAGGGCGTCTTCGCAATTTGGCTCTTGAAGGTCAAAAAAGGTTTGTGCGTAGCGCAGGGCGTATCTGCCATTATTAGGATCAAGCTCTTTTGCTGTTTTGAAGGCTTCTATCATTTGGGCGTCGCAGTCTTTTGTTGAGAGCAGATTTTGTTCTGCCATATCTGTGCCTTTAAGATAAAGAAGTTCCCCTAGCTGAAAGTGGTAGATTGCGTTTTTGGGCTCAAGATTTATTGCTTCTTTAAGGTGGGCGTAAGAGTCTTTGTAATTTTTGTCTTCGCCCTCGTAAGTTGCAAGCTGCTGTTTTATGATTGCAAGATGGTTTTCCAGTTTGTCTGCTTTCTGAAATATTTTGTAAGCTTCTTCAGTTCTGTCTGTTTTTCTTAGGTATTTGCCATATATTATTAGGGCGTTTACATTTTTAGGATTGCCCCTGAGGTATTCTTCCCAACGCAGATCTAAGGACTTTATTTTAGAGCGAATTTCGCTAATGTTTTTATTTCCGTTTTGCTCAAGATATAAGTCAAAGGCTTTTTGTTCGTCTATAATTTCAAGCAAATTTTTTTCTGCCAAAGTAAAAGAATTTGCTGTTTGCACATTGCGTTTTTTAGGCTCAAGACTACTTGCGCAGGCAAAGAGGCTTAGGCAAAAAACAAGTAATAAAACTTTAAGAAATATTTTAAACATTTTTAGTGATGATGAGCGCAGCCGCAAGCACCCCCGCAGCAGTGTCCTGCCGAATGATTTTCAGAGCATTTGCCGCCGCCGGGGCAGTCTTTTACACTTTCAGAATCTTTTGCAGTAAAAGACGAAATTAGTTTTTTAGGATTTTTAGCCCCACATTTTGGACAGACAAGTTTGTCTTTAGAGCTTCTGATAAGCAGCTCAAAGACCTCATTGCATTTTTTACACTGGTATTCAAAAATAGGCATACAAATTTTAGACTGTGTTCCTTAAAAGGCGTTCAAATAAGTTTATATTTAATTAAGGAACTATCGGCATATTTGAGTTTTGGTCAAAAAGAAAATTAAAAACTCATTGACGTTTCTTAAATTTTGTATTTAGTATATCAAACGTAAGCAATTTTATTGCTTTTCTACTAAACTAAATACCCATCCTTCTTTCTGTATTATGAAATCTTGTAATTACCTGGAAAAACTTGTTTTTGGCGCAGTTCTTAGTGCAAGTGCGCTTTCTTTGTCGGCATATACTGCAACTTTTGATGCAGATGATACTTCTTATCTTTGGTCGGACACTTCTATTTGGGATACAGTTCCAAGCGCAGCAGGCGACGTAAATATTTTTGGCAATGGCCATTTGGGAAGCTCAATTACTTATCCTTCGGCATCAAATACAGGCTTTGCACATTCAACCCTTATTGAAGATGGTGCAAAACTCATAATTAAAGACGCTTCAACATATACAACAGCTTACAAAGGCGGTGGCGCAACAGCCTATGCAATGAAACTTAATAATGCTTATTTAGATGTTTTAGAAGGCTCTACTTTAGTTTTTGGAAATCAAGGCGGCGGTGCCGCAGATGCCGCAAGTCTGAATCTTTCGGGCAGTTCTGTTTTTAACTTAAGCAGTTCTACAATGAAGACAGCCAATTATTTTAAAATGGCTTTGGCAGATTCTTCCGAATTTAATATGACAAACAGTAAAATTCTTGGGCCATATTTTGCGTATACAGGCTCTGGTTCTTCCAGTTTTGTTTTAGATAATTCTACTCTTAGAAATGCTGCAGATGATAATAATCAGCAGCTTTGGTCTAGTTTTCTTTTAAGCAATACTGCAAGTTTTACCCTTAAAAACAGTTCGTCTTTAGTGCTTGGTGCTTTTGGTACGCAGCTTATTGAGTTAAGAGACAACTCAAGCATAAATGTGCAAAGCGGCTCAACAATGACTATGCCATATATGATAGAATTGTACAATTCTGCCAGCATTAATATAGATGGTGCCAGTTCAACTTTAAATGCAAATGGCGGAATTTCTCTTTCGGGGGCTTCTACTATTAACGTAAGAAACGGAGGGCAAATTTCTTTAAATGGTCTAGTCATAGATGGAAATTCTGCTACAATGACAGTTGACAGCAGTTCAAAATTGGGTCTTACAGGTGTTGTAAGCAGCGCAAGTGCAGGCAGTTCTATGACTTTTGACAATGGCACTGTGATTGAGCGTACTCTTAATGCCATCTCTTTTAGCCCCACAGGAACTACTATCACTTTTACAGGCGGGGCAAAGTATGACGCTTTAGCCAGAAATGGTCCAAATATTCATATTAAACTGGGGCAAGATGGTAAGTTGATTTTTGACAATGGCATACTAAATTTAGGGTCTTATGGCTATGTTGGTGCAGACAGTGGCGAAATTTCTTTTAAAAATGGTGCAACGCTTACAGGCACATTTTTAGGATTAGATATGAAGGGCGCTTCCAAATTTAGCTTGGATGGTACAGATGTAAGAAAGCAGTCTTTTGAAGATGCCCCCGGCGGCAGAATGTCTTCTTGGAGTTTTGCAGATACTTCTGTTTTAGAACTTAAAAATGGCGCAATTTTAGCATCAACAGCGCAGCACTATCAGGGTGGCGCATATACTTCTGCTTCTTATGCGCTCTTTTCTGGCAGCGCAAAGTTAGACGTTTCAGGAGGTTCAAAATTCTCTTTTGGCGTTGCCGATAACAATGGAAATAGCGCCGACATTTATTGCACTATTGACAGCGTAAAATATTATCAAAAAGTATATTTTAAAAATTCGGCATCAGCTTCTATTATTGGAACATCAGCAAAGTCTAGCACGTTTGAAGCAAGATATTTGTATATCAATTCCGAAGCACTTGGCGAAAAAACATCTTTCAAACTTCAGGGCTATACTACTATGAAAGTTGTAGATGATATTAATCTTGGTACAGATGCCACTGCCTTGGGCAAGCAAGAAATCGTAGTAAGCGGCGGCAACAACAGCGTGAACATCAAAAATTTGTATATTGCAAACGATAGCTTGCTAAAACTTTCTGGTTCAGGAAACACATTTCTTGCAACAGGAGACTTGAATTTTACCGGCGGCGAAATTGAATTTAATGCAGACTCTCTGGGCGTTACCGTTTTAGAATTCAATACAATTTCTGCCTTTGACGGAATCTTGCATTTAGATTTTACAGGCTATGTTTTTGATGAAAATCCTATAAAACTTGTTCAGGCAAATGCAGATTGGAGCGCTATTGCAAATCTTCTGATTGGCGACAAAACTCGTTGGAATCAAGTAGATGCAGAAGGCAATATTCTTGAGCTCGAGTACAATAACAATGCTCTTTGGCTAGTTGGCACAAATGTTCCGGAGCCTTCTGCTTATGCTGCAATTTTAGGTGTATTGGCGTTAGGTTTTGCCGCTTACAGGCGTAAACAAAAAAAATAATTTAAGCACAATAAAATTTTGCGACGTAAGATTTACTTGCGTCGTTTTTTTATAAGAAAAAGATTTGCGTATATTACATGTAAAAAAATTAAAACTTTACCTAAGTACATAAAATTGAAATACAATTAGGAAATATGAGCGAATATAAGATTATCAATGTAAAGAATGCGGATATGAAAATGTCTGTAACAAATTTGGGCGGCACAATCATGAGTCTTTGTGCGCCGGATAAATCTGGAA
>JAVBSE010000144.1:0-12008 GCA_031547315.1 Opitutales bacterium | reverse complement strand
ATTATTGTCTCGCTTATACAATCTAGGCCCAAAGTGCTTAAAAGAACCAATACAGACAATGTCTTATCTTTTTTAAAAGACGACTATGAATATGCAATTTTGGTGCGTAAAAAGATGATGGAATATCTAGACAATTGCATTAAAAATAGATCTTACATGAACTATTACTTTAATGATTTAAAGCCAAATTCAAGGTAATTTTAGAAATGAGAAAAGCCTTGGGCTTTTAGAATTTCAGAAGTTTTTTCAGACTTTAAAATAATCGCAGAAATTTCCTCAGGATTTTCTGCGATTTTTATTTTGCCTATTTCATAAGGCGCATAGCCCAAAGCATTTGTATATTTTTTAATAAAATCAGTGCTTGAGTTTGCAGTAAAAAGAAGTTCGTAATCTTCTCCGTCTGTGAGCGCCTTTTTGATTGTATTCTTAGGAAAATCGCAAAGGGGAATTTTATCTGCAAAAATTTCTGCGCAGCAGTTTTCCGGAATTAAATTTCTTAAGTCCGAGGCAAGTCCATCGCTTAAATCTGTACAAGAACTTACTTCATTTGCGCTTGCCAAAAATAGACCTTCTTCAATTTTGGGAGTGAAATGCAAATGTTTTCCAGACTCAAAACTTGCGCCCAATTTGCCTGTAACAAATATGCTGTCTTCTGGCGCTGCGCCTGTTCTTAAAAGAGGCTTTTGGGCGCTGCCAAGTAAAGTTAGGTGCATAGAAAAAAACTTATTTTCGCCTTTAGATAAATCGCCGCCAATGAATTTAATATCATAAACCTTGGCGGCGTCTTTCATGCCTTTGCAAAAATCTTCAAGCCATTTAAGCGAAATTTCCGGTGCAATAATTGCACTTGTCATTGCATATAAAGGAAGGCCTCCCATAGATGCAATGTCGCTTACATTTCTATTTATTAGTTTTTTGCCTGCATCATAGCCAGAGGTTTGCGGCGTAAAGTGCTTGCCTAAAATTACTGCGTCATTTGTTGACAAAAGCTTGCCTTTTATTTGCGACAAATCTAGCACTGCGCAGTCGTCGCCAGGTCCAAAAGGAGAGGGTAGAATTTGAGGCTCAAACCATTTGCAAATTTCTTTAATAAGCTCTTTTTCAGAAAGAGATGCAACTGAGTCTGAAAAATTATTGGACCAAGAATTTATCTCCATAAAAAATCAATAAAGCGTTAAAAAAATTAAAGGCTATGTGGGCTCCAAACGCGGCGCGGATGTCGCCAAATTTTTCGTACAGATAGGTAAAAAACAGACTGAGAATGCAAATGGGTAAGAAAGCAAAAAGAGTCTCATGAATTGCGCCAAAAAGAATTGCAACAATAAGCGCAGAAAAATACTTATTTAAACGATTTTTTAAAGCCCCATAAATAAAAAATCTAAAGACTAATTCTTCTGCAATAGGCGCTAAAATCACAACAACAAAAACTCCCAAGCATAAAGTGTAGGGATTTTGTATTTGGGAGAAAATTTCCACAATATTTTGTCTGCCAGCCTCAAAGCCAAAGCGTTCCAAAAGAAGCTTCCAAGACCCTGCAATAATCAGCAGAAAAGGCATTAGCATTAAAAGCGCAAAAAAACCTTTAAAAAAAACTAAAGTGCCTTCAAATTTTTTTAAATTAAATACAGTTGTTTTGACAGTCAAAAAATGAACCAAGCAAACAATTGCAAGCGCAACAAAAGAATTTTTTACTGTTTCAGAAACGAAAACTTTTTCAATATCCGGCAGTTTTAAAGTCTGCACTAAAAAAACAGAAAGCCAGAGGGCAAAAACTACTATTATGAAAAATGCAATTAAGTCTTTTAACTCTACTTTAATTATTAAGTCTCTGCCTGCAGATTTTTTACTAAAGAGCGCAAAAGCGAAAAACCCTCCTAATAAAAGCCAAAAAGAGAAAATTAAAACAGTAAAAATTTCTTTATTTTCCACAATTAGGAATTCAGCTTAAACACAGTTTCGCCGCCAACAAAAGTTTGCTCTACTTGCGCCTTAAGCTTCTTGCCAAGCCAAGGAGAATTTGAAGAACGAGACACAGGAGTTTCGTAAATATACTCTTTATTTGTATCTATAATAACAAAGTCTGCCGCTGCGCCTTCTGAGAGAGTGCCTGCGTCTATTCTTAAAAGCTTTGCAGGTTTAATTGTCATAAGTTCTATCATTTTATTAAGGCTCATAGCTCCGCTTAAAACCAACGCTTCATAACAAATACTAAATGCTGTTTCAAAGCCAATTATGCCAAATGCTGCGTAGTCAAACTCTTTATCTTTGTCGTTTACGCTATGGGGCGCATGGTCTGTTGCAATAACGTCTATAGTGCCATCGCAAAGCCCTTTAATCAGCGCTTGCCTGTCGTTTTCAGAACGTAAGGGAGGGTTCATTTTTGCATTGGTATTAAAGCCGTCTGTTGCCGCGTCTGTGAGCGCCAAATGATGGGGCGTTGCCTCAGCGCTTACTTTAATGCCACGCATTTTTGCACGTCTTAGAGTATCAACAGAATATTCTGAAGACAAGTGCTGCATATGCACTCTTGCACCTGTATAGTGCGACAAAATAACATTTCTGGACACAATTAAATCTTCCGCAGCAGACGGCCAGCCTGCAAGACCAAGTTTGCAAGACCACTCTCCTTCATGAATTTGTCCATTTTCTGTCATAGAAGCGTCTTGACAATGATCCATAACAAGAAGATCAAACATATTTGCGTACTCAAGCGCACGCCTCATAAGTTCGTTATCTTGAATGCAACCGCCATCATCTGTAATTGCAATTACGCCGGCATTTTTTAAAGAGCCAATCTGGGCAAGCTTTTTGCCGGCTCTGCCTTCTGTGATGCAGCCGCTTTGGTAGATACGCACTTTTGCGCTGCGCTTAATAATTTCATCCAAAAGCCTTACTGTTGCAGTGCTGTCAATAGAAGGCGAAGTATTTGGCATTGCAAGCAGGCTGGTGATGCCGCCTGCAGCAGCAGACGCAGTTTCTGTTGCAACTGTGCCTTTGTTTGTTTGACCTGGCTCACGCAGGTGTGCATGAACATCAACAATTCCAGGAATTAGAATCTTGCCTTTTGCGTCAATAATTTCTGCATCTTTGCCCGCAGATTTTGCAAAGACTCCGCCTGTAACAAAAATATCTTTTACTTCATCTACATTATTTGCAGGGTCTATGACTCTTGCATTCTTAACAACTAAATTTTTCATAAAATTCCTTATTTATTTACTGCCGAAAAGCACAAGTGCAAAACTGCCATGCGCACTGCAACGCCATTTGTAACCTGCCTTAAAATCACAGACCTGTCAGAGTCGGCAAGGTAGGTATCTACTTCAACGCCTCTGTTTATTGGGCCAGGGTGCATTATTATTGCGTCTTTTTTAAGATAATTTTCTCTTAGCTGATTAAGACCAAAAATATTTGCATATTCACCTATTGAAGGAAAGTGGCTGCGGCCTTGGCGCTCGTGCTGAATGCGAAGCAGCATAACAGCATCTGCATCTTTAACAGCTTCTTTTAAATCGTAGCAAACTTTTACGCCAAAATTTTCGAACTCTTTAGGAACAAGAGTTGCCGGTCCGGACAGGGTTACTTCAACGCCTTGTTTTTGCAGACAGTAGATGTTAGAGCGTGCCACTCTGCTAAACAAAATGTCGCCCAAGATTGTAAGTTTTAAGCCTTTTAGATTTTGTCCAAAATGCTCTCTTAGAGTGAAAGAATCCAAAAGCGCCTGAGTAGGGTGTGCATGTGCTCCGTCGCCCGCATTGATAACAGGAATATCAAGCCTTTCAGCCAAGTATTTTGCCGCCCCTGCAGCGCTGTGGCGTATGATAATCATATCTGCGCAAATTGCTTCCAAGTTTTGAGCTGTGTCTTTAAGAGTTTCTCCCTTAGTGATAGAGCTTGCCGAAGAATTTACAGAAATCACCTTTGCACCAAGTTTATACGCCGACATTTCGAACGCAGTGCGTGTTCTTGTAGATGGCTCTAGAAAAAAGTTTACAATTGTTTTGTTATTATGGCAGGGGAAGCTGCCAACTTTGTCGACTATGCTTTCTTTAAATAATGTTGCTAAGGAAAAAATTTCCTCAATTTCTGCAAGCGACAATTCTTTGATATTTGTCAGATCCTTGCGATTCCAGTTAAAGCTTTTCAAGAATTCCTTTGAGTTCATAGGCAAATTTTCTTCTTACTTTGGACTTTATAAAATGCTTTGTCAAAAAAATATTCGTTTATTATTTGAAAATTATCTTGTCTTTAAAGCTGGGCAAATCTTTACTGAACATTTAATTAAAGTCCTATTTTAACGGCGGGAAAATGAATACAGATATTACAAAAAATAAAGCGGGCGGGATTGCATTTAGCGTTCTTACAGCACTTAGCCTTGCGCATTTTTTAAATGACACAATGCAGTCTATACTCTTTATGTCTTATCCTACTTTGAAAACTGCGCTTGGTTTGAGCCTTGCGCAAGTGGGTCTGATTACTTTGTTTTATCAATTTTCTGCGTCAGTATTTCAGCCGATTTTTGGTTATTTTTTTGATAAAAAACCTATGGCGTGGTATTTGCCTTTGGGAATGTGCTTTACTATGTGCGGACTTGTATTTTTGTCTTTGGCTCCAAGTTTTCCGCTGGTTTTACTTTCTGTTATGTTTTGTGGCGTGGGCTCTTCTGTTTTGCATCCTGAGGCTTCAAGGCTTACTTCAATAGCGTCGGGGGGCAGGCGTGGTTTGGCGCAGTCTGTGTTTCAGGTTGGCGGCAGTACAGGTTATTCTATAGGCCCAATTTTGGCAGCTTTATTTATTTCGCCTTACGGACAAAGAAATATTGGAATTTTTGCGCTGCTTGCACTGTTTGCGATTATTGCAACCTTTCCTGTTTGCAGGTGGTATTCAAAAAAGCTGAAAGCCGGCAAATTGGCGTCTAAAAAGCTTGAGCCTAAAAAGAAAAATCTGCTCTCAAA
Source organism: Opitutales bacterium (assembly GCA_031547315.1). Lineage (GTDB taxonomy): Bacteria > Verrucomicrobiota > Verrucomicrobiia > Opitutales > Intestinicryptomonadaceae > Intestinicryptomonas. Next base: position 7,056 of record JAVBSE010000144.1, on the reverse strand, counting down.
AAAGACAATAGTAAGTTCTCTTACAATACTTCTAATTTTGATATTTTCAAAGTATATCTACTTGGCAAGTATCTCTAGTTTTTTTATGTTTTATTTGATAGAAAAATTTTCTATTACTGAAACATATGCACAAATTTATATGTTTGCATTCCTCTTTGCAGGTGCAATGGGAACACTGCTTGGAGGGCCTATTGGCGATAAAATTGGACGCAGATACGTTATCTGGGTTTCAATTATGGGAACAGCTCCGTTTGCGCTTTTAATGCCTTATGCCAACTTATTTTGGACGCTAATTTTAGCAATTATTGTGGGCCTTATTTTGTCTTCGGCATTCTCTGCAATTTTGGTTTATGCACAAGAGCTTCTGCCTTCAAACCTTGGTTTCATATCGGGGCTTTTCTTTGGACTTGCCTTTGGCATTGCAGGGATTTCTTCTGCAATATTAGGTAAACTTGCAGACATTTATTCATTAAATTTCATCTATCATATATGCTCTTTTATGCCGCTTTTAGGGATAGTTGCATATTTCTTGCCCACAGTAAGGGCCTTGCAGGCTGAAGCTAAGGCAAATAGTGAAACTATTTAATTTTGCCTGAAGCAATATCTTCTAAAACGTAAGGCAAGGTGGCATATTCTGCCGCATGGATTTTTGCCTCAAAAGTTTCCAGAGTATCATTAGGCGTAATTTCTACAGCCTTTTGTGCAATAATTCTGCCTCCGTCAATTTGTGAATTCACAAAGTGCACAGTGCAGCCGCTGATTTTTACGCCATAATTCCAAGCGTCATCAATTGCATTTCTTGCAGCTTTAAATGCAGGCAAAAGGCTGGGGTGCAGATTGATTATTCTGTTTGGAAAGGCATTTACAATTTCGTCGGGAATAATTTTCATAAACCCTGCAAGAACTATGAGTTCCGCACAAATAAATTCCAAATTTCGCAAATAAAACTGAGTGCCTTCTTCAGAAAATCTTGCACCTTTTTTCATGGTATCAAGATATATTGATTTAACGCCAAACTCTTTTGCCACCTCTAAAACAGGCGCATTCGGCACGTCTGAAATCACGCCAACAATTTCTATGTGCGGCAGTTTTCCCTCTGAATGAAGCCTGAGAATTTCTCTGGCGTTTGTGCCTTTGCCGCTTGCTAGAATTGCCAGTTTCATTTTATTCATTTAGTTTTAAAACATTGGTCATAAAAGATGCGTCAGATTTTTCAAAGGCATCTCTTAAAAGCAAATTAAATTTTCTTCTGTTATGAATGTCTAAAGTTTGTATGCGAATAGGCGCATTTGATGCCCATTTTACATGGATATCTTTTGAAACAACATCATGATATTCGCAGCTGGAAATTTCTAGGTTGAGACCCAAAAATGTTTGGTCGTTTGCAAATGTAACAAAATTTTCTAACTTTTCTATAAATTCTCTGAGGTTATATCTTGATGCGGAAAGTCTTGTACAATGCAGTTTTTTGATACGAATATCTGCCTTGTAAATATGAAAATTGTAATTCAACAGACCAATTTTTGAAAACTGAAAAAGGGCGCTGTTAATTTCTAAAAATGCAGTATCCTTATAATCTATAGGGCTAAAAACCACTGCATTTTGAATTCTTACAGTTCCATTTAAGTAATTAACAAAAATATTTTCGGCAGTTAAATAATAGCCTGTTTCTTCGTGAAATTTGTTTTTAATTTTTTCCGGCGCCTGAATTGAAAACATTATTATTACAAAAACAGAAAAAGTAAACGCAAGTATGAAACCCGCTATGCTAAAGCAGATCATACTTCCCCAAGGATCTTTTTTAATTATTCTAAAAAGTCTTCTCATTTCTAGATGCGTATTTGTCCGTCGCCAAAAATCTTATACTTGTAAATACAAAGTTCTGTAAGTCCCATAGGGCCTCTTGCATGAAGCTTGTCTGTAGAAATTCCTATTTCTGCGCCAAGCCCAAATTCAAAACCATCTGTAAAGCGTGTTGACGCATTTAGATAGACGCAGGCGCTGTCAACTTTGTTTAAAAAGATTTCAGCATTTTCAAGATTTTTTGTAACGATGGCGTCTGAATGTCCTGAGCCATGTGCATTTATAAAATCTATTGCATCAGAAAGCGAATCTGCAAACTTCACTGAGATTACAAGAGCTGCATATTCTGTGCAAAAATCTTGCTCAAAAGCTTCTACAACGGGCACTTTGTTTTCTTGTAAAAATTTCAATGCGTCGCCCAAAGCCCTTATTTCAACAGACTGCGCTGACAAAGCTTTTGCTATGCTTAAAAGAAGCTCAGGCCTAGACTTATGCACAAGCAAATTTTCGGAAGCATTGCAAGTTCCTGGTCTTGAGCATTTTGAATTTACTGAAATTTTAATAGCAGTATCGGCATCTGCAAATTCATCTGCATAAACAGTGCAAACCCCCTTGTAATGCTTAATCACCGGGATAGATGAATTTTCAACTACAAAGCGAATCAAGCTCTCGCCGCCTCTTGGGATGATGCAGTCAATATAAGAATCTAACTTTAAAAGATAGTTAATTGCAGCTCTGTCTGTAGTAGATAAAATCTGCACGCAGTCGGGATTTAAGCCTGCCCCAGACAAGGCTTTTGCAATCAAAGAAGCTAAAAATACATTTGAATGCAAAGCTTCTTTGCCGCCCCTTAAAATAGAAGCGTTGCCGCTTTTTAAACACAAGGCAGCGCAGTCTATTGTTACATTTGGCCTGCTTTCATACACAATTGCAATTACACCGATAGGAGTGCGCACTTTTTTAATATCTAAGCCATTTGGGCGCTTAACTTCAGAGATAATTTCGCCAACAGGGTCTGCCAAGCTTACAATTTGCTCTACGCCGTCTGCCATAGCATCTATACGAGATTTTGTAAGAGTCAGCCTATCTTTATAAGCGCTTGAAAGTTCGCTTGCATTTGCAAGGTCTTTTAAATTTTCCGCAATAATTGCATCAGAATTTTCACGAATCAATTTTGCAAGAATAGTCAAGGCCTCATTCTTTTGCTTGGTAGATGCAACTGCAAGGTCTAAGGCGGCTTTTCTTGCCGACTTTGCCATTTCTAAAACTTGATTTTCTAAACTCATATTTTAGTAATTTCTTTAATATATTCTATGCGTTTTTCTACCTCTGCAATGCCTTCTTTTTCTAGCGTGTAAGAAGAAAATGCTTCTACAGTCATTGAAGACACAGCAGTGCCAACCCTTATTGCTTCTTTAATTGTTTGAAAATCTGTTGCGTCTTTTTGCGCCAAATATGCAATTAAAGCGCCGGAGAAAGAGTCTCCTGCGCCGGTAGGGTCGCGCAGATCTTTTATAGGGTAGGCAGGAGTTGTGAAAAATCCGTCTTTATGAAAGAGCATAGAGCCATGTTCGCCTTTTTTGATGATAAGCGTTTTTGCGCCCATTGCCCTTATAATCTCGCCGCAAACAATAAGATTTGTATTATTTGCCAGCATTTGAGCTTCTTCTTCATTGATGATAAAAATATCTACTTTTTTAAGAAGCTCAGTTAAAGCTTTGTGCGTGATTTCAATCCAAAGATGCATAGTGTCTAATACAACACATTTAGGATTTTTTAAACTTTCAAAAACTGCATTTTGAATATTTGGGTCAATATTTCCTAAAAGAACGTAAGGTGTAGTTTTGCAATTTCCAGGAATGATTGGCGTATAATTTTCATATACATTTACGCCAACTTCAAGAGTGTCGCGCTTATTAAAATTTGTGTGATATTTGCCGCGCCAGAAAAATGTTTTGCCTTCTTTTTTAACTTCAAGCCCTGTGGTGTCTATATTTCTGGCTTTAAGCCTGTCAATATCTTTGGAATTAAAGTCTCCGCCAACAACTCCCAATATTTTTGTAGGTGCAAAATATGATGCGGCTAGGGCAGCATAAGCTGCAGAGCCACCCAATATGTAATCAGCTTTGTCATAGGGTGTTTCTATGCAATCATAAGCAACGCTACCAAAAATTAAAACAGACTTATTTTCCATTTATAGATATTCTGAAAATATCTTTTATTTTTCAACAAAAAAGATAGCATAAACACTTGAAAAACTATCAAAATAACAATTAAATACTCTTTCATTAATGAAAATTTGCGTATGTATGAAGTTCTTATAAAAAATGCAAACATTGTCGGGATGGACAAAGGCCTAAATTTTCTTGCAATAAAAGATGGAAGAATTGCAAAAATTGCGCCTGAAATAAATGAAAATGCCAACAAAGTTTTAGACGCAGGCTCTTTGTATTTGTCGCCGGCATTTATAGACATTCACTTTCACGGAGCTTCAGGTTCAGACTTTTGTGATGCAAATTTGGAAGGTTTAAAAAACATAGCAAGGCAAAAACTTTCGGAAGGCGTTTCTACAATTATTCCTTCTACTTTAAGCCTTCCTGAAAGCGATATTGCCAGCAGTTTGAACATTGCAAAAGAGTATGTAGAATCTGGCATTAAACTTTGCAAACTTTTGGGTGTGCACGTCGAAGGTCCATTTATTAATCCTGAAATGGCAGGGGCTCAGAATAAAGATTTTCTGCGTGCGCCGGATATTGAAATGATTAAACGCCTATCTAAAATTTTTAAAATTTTAAAACTTTCATACTCGCCGGAATTGGACGAAAATTTTGTTTCAGAAATTCTTAAATTAGGAATAGTTCCAAGCTGCGTGCATTCGAGCGCAAGCTTTCTTCAGTTTAAAAAGGCTTATGATTTGGGTCTTAAAAATATCAGCCATTTTGGAAATCGCCTAAGCCCAATTACATCTAGAGATATTGGCGCAACAGGCGCAGGGCTTATTTTTGATGATGTTTATATTGAAATTATTGCAGATAAATTACACCTTTCGGAAGATATGCTTAAGCTGATTTGTCTTAAGAAAAATTTGTCTAAAATTATTTTAATTACAGATTCTATGATGGCATCGGGTATGCCTGATGGCGAATATGCGCTTGGGGGGCTTAAAGTAGAATCTAAAGAAGGCGCGGCAAGGCTTGAAAACGGGGCGCTTGCAGGCAGTGTTCTAAAAATGAACAAGGCAATTAAGAACATAAAAGAAGCGGGAAATTTGTCTCTTTTAGATGCGGTAAATATGGCGACAATAAATCCTGCAGAATCTTTGGGCTTAAAGCACATAGGCAAAATTCAAGAAGGCTACTGCGCAGACATTTGTCTATTTACAAAAGATTTTGAAGTTGCCGCAACAATTGTAGATGGCGAAATTCGCTACAAAAATTCCGACTTAAGAATTCTTGCTTGACCTGGTAAGCGGAGAGCTTTGAACCTCTAAAAAACCCAAATCCAAAGCAAAATGCTTCCAGTAATTAAATTCTGAAGGCTCTACCCATCTTGCAATTGGCGCATGATTTTTAGATGGGGCGATGTACTGCCCAATTGTAAGTATATCTACTGCTGTGTTTTTTAAATCTAAAATAGTTTCTTCTATTTCAGATTTACTTTCTCCAAGCCCAAGCATAATGCCGCTTTTTGTGATGAAGCCTGCTTTTTTTGCTTCTGATAAAATAAATAGCGAAGTCTTGTAATCTGCCTTGCCTCTTATGCTTTTTTGCAGGGCTTTAACTGTTTCAAGATTGTGATTAAAAATGTCAGGCTTTGCTTCAAAAACTGTTTGCAGGGCCGATGTGTCGCCGCAAAAATCCGGTACAAGAACTTCTAATTTTGTGTTTGTATTTTGCACTTTAACTTTTTTTATTACACTTGCCCAGTGGCTTGCACCGCCATCTGAAAGATCGTCTCGTGTTACAGAAGTTATGCAGGCGTGTTTCAAATTTAAAATTTTTACAGCTTCCGCCAAACGCTCTGCCTCTGTTGGGTCTGGAGGGGTGGGGGTATTGTGAGAGACTGCGCAAAATTTGCAGGCTCTTGTACAATTTTCACCTAATATCATAAATGCTGCAGAGGCTTTTGCCCAACATTCGCCTCTGTTTGGGCACTTTGCAGACTTGCAAACTGTAGAAAGCTTTAGCGATTCCAAGAGCTTACTTGTGTCAGAAAAACTATTTCCTGCACTTAAATTTATTTTAAGCCACGCCGGTTTTCTTTCAATATTCATTAGTGAGTTTGAGAGTACTTTGCTTTGCCGCTTTGCAAATAGGCATCAAAATGAAGTGCAATATTCCTTAAAAAAATGCGCCCTATGCTTAAAACTTTTATAGATTTTTCTGAGATTTCTATCAAAGAATCTGTTTCTAAATTTTTTAAAGAATTTAATTCTGCTTTAAATTTTTCTTTAAAATTTATTGAATATTTTTTTTCAAATTTTTCAAAATTAAGTTCTAAAAGACACATTATGTCAGAGATAATTTCTCTGCGCAAAATATCTTCATCGCTCAAAATAATTCCTCTTTCAAGTGGCAATGTTCCACTTAATACAGAACTTTCATAAGCAGAATAATCTTTGAAATTTTGCATGTAAGAATTTTTTGTTGCAGAAATTGAAGTGAGCCCCAAGCCAAAAGATTCCAGTCCTGCCATAGTGCTGTAGCCTTGGAAGTTACGCTGAAGCGTGCCTTCTTTTCTTGCTAAAATAAGCTCGTCATCAGGCAATGCAAAGTGGTCTAAGCCAATGAATTCAAAACCTGCATTTTGAAATTCGCTGAGCGCATATTCAAAGAGCGCAGTTTTTTCTTCGCCTTGGGGAATATGAAATTTTTCTAAAACGCTCTGAGCCTTTTTCATCCAAGGAACGTGGGCATAATTAAAAAGCGCAATTCTGTTTGGCTTTAATTCAAGCGCATCTAGAATTGTTTTTTTGAAATTTTGCAAATTTTGTTCGGGCAAGCCATAAATTAAATCTACATTTATTTTTTGAATTCCCGCAGCTCTTAAGCTTTTAATAACTTTCAAATTTGTTTCTTGTGGCTGAATTCTGCCTATGGCTTTTTGCACATTTTCATTTGTGTCTTGAACGCCTATTGAGGCTCTGTTTATGCCAATTTTTACAAAGGCGTTTATTTTTTCTTCAGAGAGTGTTCTGGGGTCTAACTCAACTGAAAATTCACAAAGATTTGAAATTTCAAAAGAATTCTTAAT